>NZ_FR878152.1:89806-110556 GCF_000434315.1 Eubacterium sp. CAG:156
GGTGCTCTTCCAACTGAGCTAATCGCGCTTAGTATTTTTGACAACGATGATATTATAATTCATGATTATACAAAAATCAACCCCTTTTTTTTATTTTTTTATTATTATCTTCTTGTATTGATTATTTGTTACTGTTATACTTCAATTAATTGTTATTTTCAGTTTAAATATATGGAGGTTTCCTATGAATCAAAATAAATTTCAACCCGACAAAAAATTATTTACCCTATGCATCTATGCTCTTATTACTACAGTTGTAGCAGTATTTTTTATAAGATGTATTTGGAACTGGTCAGAAACTAAAAGTCTTCTTTTGGGTCTTTTATCCAGCCTCTCTCCATTTTTACTTGGTTTCTTTATTGCATACATAATGGGTAACCTTTCATCAAAGTTGGAGAATCGTTTTTTTACAAACACAATTCATATATCTAATGTTAAGGTACGTAAAATGGTTGCTTTAATATCCTCATACGTTATTGTTTTTGGTATGTTGATTTTAGCACTATTCTTTATTATACCTTCATTTATACAAAGTATTTCTGATATTGCTGGAAATATTTCTACAATATATCAGAATTTTATTAATTATATAGAAGAAATAAGTTCGAAATATCCTAACTCAACTGTCGAATATGTTCAGGCTGCAATTCAGGATGCCATGCCTAGCTACTTAGAAACATTTAAATCATGGGCTGCCAATTTAGCTCCTTCAATTGCCAATGCTTCCATTTCAATTGTTAGATGGGTATTAAATTTTATTGTTGCAATTATTGTTTCTATTTATATGTTACTTGATAAGGATATTCTTTCAAGAAGCTTTAAACGTATTGTTTATTCAATTTTTAGAAAAGAACGTGCAATCTATGTATGGAGCACTTTTAAGCATGCAAATGACATTTTCAGTGGATTTATTATTGGTAAAACTATTGATTCATTAATCATTGGTATAATATGCCTTTTAGGTATGAAGTTGTTTAATATTGGTTCATCATATGCAGTTATTGTTAGTATATTTGTCGGTCTTACAAATATGATTCCATATTTTGGTCCATTTATTGGTGCTATACCTAGCATTTTAGTGATATCCTTATCAGTGTCACCTAAGCAGGGACTCGCTTTCTTAATTTTTGTTATAATTTTACAACAGTTTGACGGAAATATTCTTGGTCCAAAGATTTTAGGTGACAAAACTGGTCTTCGCCCTATTTGGATTATTTTTGCAATTACAGTCGGAGGATGGATTGGTGGAATTGTCGGAATGTTTTTAGGCGTTCCTTGTGTTGCTGTTATTTCAAGCATTCTTGACGATATTGTTGAGCACAACTTAGAAAAGCAAAATGTTAATCTTCCTAAAATAAAGCATGAATCTAATTCAAAGAGTTTTACTGATTATTTAAAAATTATTTCGGACTTTATGAAGGTAAAAAAATAAGCATTTAATAACTTTTTAAATATTAAATCTTTAGCAAACTAATTTAAAAAGCTAAGCATTTTATAATGTATTTATACATAATCTAATTTTATTAAATACATTATTGACGCTTAGCTTTTTATTTTTATTATCTGTTTGCAATTAATTTATTAATATTATTACCCATTTTTGAAAATCTTTCTTCATACTCGGTCATAATATTCCCTTCATTCATTTTTTCATTGTTGTGTAAATCTCTTGTATATTCCACTATATTCCATCCTGCTTCAGGAATCTGTTCCAATGAAAAATCAAACAAATCATTATTATCTGTCTTAAATTCAACTACTCCATCTTTTTTTAATATATTGTCATATCTTTTGAAAAATTCTTTTGATGTAAGTCTTCTTTTTGCATGTCTGTCTTTTGGCCATGGATCGGAAAAATTTAAGTAAATTTTATCAATTTCTTCCTTATTAAATGTGTCTTCGATTTTTTCAGCATCCATTCTTATAAATTTTAAATTTGTAATTTCTAATTCTTCCATTTTTTCTATTGCACGAATTAAAACACTTGAGAACTTTTCTATTCCAATGTAATTAATATCTGGATTCTGCTGCGCTAATGTTGTAATGAATTTACCTTTTCCCATTCCTATTTCAATTCTTATAGGATTATCATTTCCAAAAATTTCTTTCCATTTTCCTTTATTTAATTCTGGTTCATTAATTGTATATTCACTTTCTGCAATTGCTTCTCGTGAACCCGGTACATTTCTTAATCGCATTTTATCCTCCGAAAATTTAATTTTATAATTTACTTTTTCACTTAACTTATAATATTTTATAATAAAATGTTTATAAAATAAATAAACATTTTTCTTTTCTTAAGAATTTTTCTTTTTGTTGCATTTTATTTAAAAAGTGGTAGTCTATTTATGAGAATTTTATACATACTAATTAAACAAAGGAGGCTGCATATGGTAAATGATATTAATTCAATCATATCGGATTTAACTAAAATCGACAAAGCTTCTTCTCAGATTATGGAGAGCACCCGTAAGGAAAAAGAAGCTTACGCAAGCATGATTAAGCAAAAGACTAAAGAATTCGATGAACAACTTTCCAGCAGCATCGACAAGCAGGTAAACCAATTAAAAGAATCTTTACTTGTTGAAAATGAGCACGCTATTGATGACTTCAAGAAGGAAACAGAAGCCTCATTAAAAACTTTAGATTCTATGTACACTGCTAACAAAGATTTATGGATTGAGTCCATATTTAACCATATTGTAAAGGAGTGATTCTATGACAGGTGGAAATTTATTAGCTTACAGTGCTTTGACAACTAAAATCAAAGCCATGCATAGTAAATTACTAACAAACGAACAATACGAAGAACTTGCTCACTTTACTACTGTGGCAGATGCATTTGCATATCTGCAAAAGCTTCCTTATTATGAAGAACTTTTTGCAGATATTGACCCTTCTACAATTCACCGTGGACAGATTGAATGGTTACTTAATTTTTCAACATATTCTGATTTTTCTAAGATTTATTGTTTTGCTCAGAAAAGGCAGCGTAAATATCTCAATCTTTATTTTATGAGATATGAAATTCAGACGCTTAAAAGATATATGAGGGCAATGCTTGATCCTAGACAATCTACTTCTATTTCTGTAATCGAGAATGATTTTGAGAAGCATTCAAAGATTGACACTCAGAAGCTTTCCCAGACTACAACTATGGAAGAATTTATAAATTGTTTAAAGGGTACTATTTATTATGCACCACTTCTTAAGGTCAGCACTTTAGATAACGCTGCACTATTTGACTATGAAATGGGATTGGATTTATTCTATTTTGCTTCTATATGGAAAGCAAAAGATTCCTATTCTAAAAAAGAATGTGCATATATTACCGAATCATACGGTTCACGTATTGATCTTCTGAATATGTTATGGATTTACAGATGCAAATCTTACTATTCAGTTTCATCAGCTTCAATTTATACTTTTTTAATTCCTGTAAATTATAAATTAAAAAAATCAGAAATAAAAAATATAGTTGAAGCACCAACTATTGAGGATACTATTTCTTTAATATCAAAAACCAGATATGGAAAACACTTTGATTTCACAAGCAAAATGCCTTTTGAAGAGCAGTGTAATCATATTATGGATGAAATAATTTTTAAAGATTTTAAAGAATCTCCTTATTCATTAGCTGCAATAAACGGATATTTTCATATGAAAAACTCTGAATCAGCTAAAATCATTACTGCTCTTGAATGTATTCGTTATCAATACAGTCCGGAGAAGACATTACAATATATAAATGGAAAGGGGAGTGGTATCTAGTGATTGTACAAATGAGTTTTGTAACTCTTGCCGGACCTAAATCAGATATCGACAGAGTTATTGATACGTATTTATCAAAATACGAGATACAACTTGAAAATGCATTAGTAGAACTTAACTCATCAGGAAATTTACTTCCATACGTTGAAGCTAATCCATACAAAGATATTTTAGATAAGAGTCACGCTTTACTTGAATTAATGGATGAAAGCATTGCTAATTCTCCATTAACCGATATGAGTGTTGAAGAAGCTACTAATGTAATAAATAACATCGATGACCAAATCAAAGATTTAAAAGAAGAAATTAATACTCTCAATATAAGAAAAGATAAATTAAATGAAGATTATGATTGTATTTCTCCTTTTAAAAATTTAGAGTACGACTTAAAACAGGTTTTGGGAATGAATTACATCAAATACCGTTTTGGTCGTGTTCCTAGAGATATGTGGGACAGTTTCCAAACATTTATTAATCCTGATCTTGACGCTGTTTTTATTGATTGTCTTGTTGACAATGATTTTATATGGGGTGTTTATTTTGCTCCTGAAATATCAATAAAAAAAGTGGATGAATCATTTGAAGCTTTACATTTTGAACAGGTTAAAATTCCTGATAATTATTCAGGTACTCCTGCTCAGGCATGTATGAATATTGCAAAGTCAATTTCAGAAATTGATGAAAAAATAAGAACTGTAGAAAGTAGAATTTCAACTTTAGTTCAGGTAAATAAATCTCATGTTTTATCTGCCTGCAACAGAATAGAAATTGCATATGGAAATTTTGATGTAAGAAAACTTGCAGCATGTACACGTGATTCTAACATAGTTTTCCATATTCTTTGTGGATGGATGGCAACAAAGGATGCTCTTTCACTTCAGGCCGAGACAGAAAATGATCCTAATGTTGTTTGTATGATTGATAATAAAACTGATGAATCAAAGGTTCCACCTACAAAATTAAAAAATCCTAAATTTGCAAAACCATTTGAAATGTACGTTAAAATGTACGGTTTACCAAAATACGGCGAATTTGATCCTACTATTTTTGTAGCAATAACTTATTCACTTCTTTTTGGTGCAATGTTTGGTGATTTAGGACAGGGATTATGCATATTTGCCATAGGCTTAATTGTATACCTGATAAAGAAGATTCCTTTAGCCGCTATTTTATCAGCAGCAGGATTTACTTCCGCCATATTTGGATTATTATACGGAAGTGTATTTGGATTTGAGGGTGTAATTCCTCAAATATGGGTTAATCCAAGAACAAGTAAAATGAATTTGCCTATAGTTGGTTCATTTAACACAGTTTTTGTAGCTGCCATATTATTTGGTGTATTCTTAATACTCATAACAATGATTATTAATATGGTAAATGCTTTCAAAAATAAAAAATATGCAGATTTACTTATAGGACCTAACGGTCTTACAGGTCTTATATTTTATGCATCGTTAATGGCTGTAGTTATTTTATACATGTCAGGACATTCTCTTCCAGGAACTATCGTTCTTGTAATAATGTTCGTCATTCCATTAATTCTAATTGCATTAAAGGCACCTATAGTAAATCTTGTACAAAAGAACAAAAAGTTATTTCCTGAATCAGCAGCAATGTATTTTGTTGAAGGATTCTTTGAACTTTTTGAGATGTTGTTAAACTATTTTTCAAATACATTATCATTCCTTCGTGTCGGTGCATTTGCAATCAGCCACGGTGCCATGATGGAAGTAGTTTTAACATTAGCAGGAGCTACAGACGGAGGTTCACCAAATATCTTAGTTTTAATTCTTGGTAACATTTTCGTATGTGGTATGGAAGGCCTTGTTGTAGCAATTCAGGGATTGCGTCTTGAATACTATGAATTATTTGGCCGTTTTTATTCAGGTTCCGGTAAGGAATTTAAACCTTATTCAAAAAATATTAAACACTAGGAGGACAAAAATATGTTATTAAAAGTCACATTATTTATCGCATTAACTTTATCAATTATCGTACCTATGGTAGCTTACTTTGTTGGTGAAAAGAGCAGAGGCCGCTTTAAAAAATCATTAGCAATAAACGTTGTTGGATTTTTCGGTTTATTAGTTTTATCAACTGTTGTTATGTTTGCTCAGACAGCAAGTGCTGCTGAAACAACTACTGCCGGCTTATCATTAGGTTCAGGTCTTGGATACATCGCAGCTGCATTAGCAGTTGGTAGCTCAGGTATTGGTGGTGGTATCGCAGTAGCAAGTGCATCAAGTGCTGCTCTTGGAGCAATTAGTGAAGATGGAAGCGTATTTGGTAAAGCACTTATCTTTGCAGGTCTTGCAGAAGGTATTGCTCTTTACGGATTAATTATCGCATTCATGATTTTAGGTGCATTATAAATCATACAACTTTAACACTTACACAGATAGGAGGAACAAATTATGAGAATGTTTCTCATTAGTGATAACGTGGACACTCTTACAGGAATGCGTCTTGCAGGAATTGATGGAGTTGTTGTTCACGAAAAGCAGGAAATTAAGCAGGCTTTAGACGAAGTTCTTTCTCAAAAAGATATTGGAATTATCTTAATGACAGAAAAGCTTGGAAAAGAAATTCCTGAGATTGTTGATGATATTAAATTAAACCGTACGTTTCCTTTGTTGCTGGAAATTCCTGACCGCCACGGTTCAGGCCGTCGTCCGGATTTCATTACAGCATATATTAATGAAGCTATCGGAATAAAAATATAGAAAGTGTGGGCTTAGCATGACAATAGAAGAAAAAATGGAACATTTTAAAAATGTCTCCCTGGATAATGCATCCGCTAAAAGTAATGATATACTAACAGCTTACAAACAGTCTCTTGATGAACAGTTTGAAAAACATAAAGAAACAGCACTTTTAGAATCTAAGTCCGTTGAAAGCGCAAAACTAAATGCGGTGAGACTTGAAGTTAAAAGAGAACTTTCAAAAGTTCAGGCTGAAGTTCGTAGAACTGTTACATTACACCAAAACAAGCTGAAATCTCAAATTTTTTCAGCAGTTGTTGAAAAATTGAACGCTTATAAGAAAACAGAAGAATATAAAAAGGAACTTATATCACAAATCAACAAAATATCTTCAGATTTTAATGATACTACAGTAGAATTTTATATTGATTCAAGTGACGAATCTTTATTATCTGATTTACAAAGTCATACAGGTGCCGATATTAAAATAAGCACTGTTCCTTTTATTGGTGGTTGTAAAGCTATTATTTCAGATAAAAATATGTTAGTTGACAATTCTTTTAAAACAAAGCTTGCTGAGGAGCAGGAAAAGTTTACGATTTCAATTTAGGAGGCAGCCAGATGGTAAAAACAGGAAAGATATACGGTATTAACGGTCCTGTAGTTTATATAAAAGGAAAGACCGATTTTCAGATGGGTGAAATGGTTTACGTAAGCGAAGAAAAACTTGTTGGCGAAATCATTGGTCTTACATCTGAAATGACTACCGTTCAGGTATACGAAGAAACTAGTGGTCTTAAACCGGGCGAATTAGTTTATGGAACTGGAACTGCAATCTTTGTTACTCTTGCACCAGGAATCTTAAACAATATTTTTGATGGTATTGAAAGACCTTTAAGTAAAATCAGAGAAAAATCAGGCGCATTCATCAGCCGTGGTGTTAGTGTTGATTCTCTTGATACAACAAAAAAATGGGATGTTCACGTTACAATTAAACCGGGTGATTATGTATCCGGTGGTACAGTTATAGCAGAAGTTCAGGAAACAAAAGCCATTTTACATAAATCAATGGTACCCCCTTATATTTCTGGAACAGTTATTAGCGTTGTAGATGATGGTCCTTATACAATAAACGAAACTATAGCAGTAATAAAGAAAGACAATGGTGAAGAATTAGAATTGACTCTTACTCAGAAATGGCCAATTCGTACACCTCGTCCTATTAATAAACGTTATCCTGCCAGCCAGCCACTTGTAACAGGTCAGAGAATTCTTGATACTCTCTTCCCTATTGCCAAAGGTGGTACAGCCGCTATTCCAGGTGGTTTTGGTACAGGAAAAACAATGACTCAGCATCAGATTGCAAAATGGGCAAATGCCGACATTATTATTTACATCGGATGTGGTGAACGTGGAAACGAAATGACACAGGTTCTTGATGAATTCTCAGAATTAGTAGATCCTCGTTCAGGAAATCCATTGATGGACAGAACAACATTAATTGCAAATACATCTAACATGCCTGTTGCTGCCAGAGAAGCTAGTATTTACACTGGTTTAACTCTTGCTGAATACTACAGAGATATGGGTTACGATGTTGCTATAATGGCCGATTCTACATCTAGATGGGCTGAAGCCTTAAGAGAACTTTCAGGCCGTTTGGAAGAAATGCCTGCAGAAGAAGGTTTCCCTGCATATCTTGCAAGCCGACTTTCAGCATTCTATGAAAGAGCGGGTTATATGGAAAACCTTAACGGAACAGAAGGTTCTGTTTCAATTATTGGAGCTGTTTCTCCTCAGGGTGGTGACTTCTCAGAACCTGTAACACAGAATACAAAACGTTTCGTTAGATGTTTCTGGGGACTTGATAAATCATTAGCTTATGCAAGGCACTTCCCTGCTATTCACTGGCTTACAAGTTATAGTGAATATGTAAATGATCTTGCAGACTGGTACAACACAAATGTAGGTCCTGATTTTGTAAACTGCAGAAACAGAATTTTAGCTATTTTAAATAAAGAAAGCGAATTGATGGAAATTGTAAAACTTATTGGTAGTGACGTACTTCCGGATGACCAAAAGCTTATTCTTGAAATAGCCAGAGTTATACGTTTAGGATTTTTACAGCAGAACGCATTCCATGCTGAAGATACATGTGTACCTCTTGAGAAGCAGTTAAAAATGATGCAACTTATCCTTTATTTGAATGATAAGGCTTTTGAGATTATTAATCTTGGAATTCCTGTATCAGTATTAAAGGAAAACAATATGTTTGAAAAAATTATTTCTATCAAATATGATGTTGCAAATAATGAACTTGAAAAATTTGATGATTATAAACATGAAATTGATGATTACTATGCATCAATCATGGCTAGACATGCATAAGGAGGTACCAAAATGGCAATAGAATATTTAGGTTTAAGCGAAATTAATGGTCCTCTTATTGCACTTGAAGGTGTAAAAGATGCGGCTTACGATGAAATAGTAGAATTTTCAATGAATGACGGTGCCGAGAAACGTCTCGGTCGTATTATTGAAATTTACAAAGATAAAGCAGTTATACAGGTATTTGAAGGTTCAGAAGGAATGTCCCTTTCAAATACACATACAAAATTAACAGGACACCCTATGGAAATAGCCTTATCACCTGATATTTTAGGAAGAACTTTCAACGGAATTGGCCAGCCTATTGATGGTCTTGGTCCAATCGTTGCTGAAGAAAAGAGAGATGTAAACGGAAAACCACTTAATCCGGTTTCCCGTGAATATCCAAGAAACTATATTAGAACAGGTATTTCAGCTATTGACGGTTTAACAACATTGATTAGAGGACAGAAACTTCCTATATTCTCCGGAAATGGTTTACCTCATGATCAGTTAGCTGCACAGATTGTTAATCAGTCATCTCTTGGTGATGATGTTGATGAAGAATTTGCAGTTGTCTTTGCTGCAATGGGTGTAAAACACGATGTTGCTGAATTTTTCCAGAAAACATTTGAAGAAAGCGGAGCTTCTGAACACGTTGTAATGTTCTTAAATTTGGCAAATGACCCTGTTGTAGAACGTTTGATAACCCCAAAGGTTGCTTTAACTGTTGCAGAATATCTTGCATACGAAAAAAATATGCATATCTTAGTTGTTTTAACTGATATGACATCATTTGCAGAAGCTATGCGTGAAGTTTCATCTTCAAAGGGTGAGATTCCTTCAAGAAAAGGTTATCCCGGATACTTATACAGTGAACTCGCAACTATATATGAAAGGGCAGGTATTGTTGAAGGAGCAAAAGGTAGCGTAACTCAAATTCCTATTCTTACAATGCCTAACGATGACATAACACATCCTATACCTGACTTAACAGGTTACATTACAGAAGGTCAGATAGTTTTAGACCGTTCATTAAACGGACAGTCACTCTACCCTCCAATTAATGTATTACCTTCCCTTTCACGTTTGATGAAGGATGGTATCGGTAAAGGATTTACAAGAGAAGATCATCAGGATGTTGCTAACCAGTTATTCTCATCTTACGCAAAAGTTGGTGATGCCAGAGCTCTAGCATCAGTAATTGGTGAAGATGAATTATCACCTACAGATAAAAAATATCTTGAATTTGGTAAAGCTTTCGAGCAGCAATTTGTTGGTCAGGGACCAAATGTAAATAGAACTATTGAAGAAACACTAGATTTAGGTTGGAAGTTATTACATCTTCTTCCTAAGAAAGAACTTGATAGAATTGATACAAAGATTCTTGAGAAATATTACGATAGTGTATCTTTAAATGATGACGAAGAAGATTCTGATTCACTTTAATTTTTCAAACAAGGAGGTTTTTTATGGATTTAAATGCAGTACCAACCAAAGGTAACTTAATAGCCGCAAAAAATTCTCTTGCTCTTGCGAAACAGGGCTTTGAACTAATGGACAAAAAACGTAATATTCTTGTTCGTGAAATTATGGATTTAAATGCTAAAGCTAAAGACATTCAGGACGATATCGATAAAACATTTACTGAAGCTTACACAGCTTTGGAAAGAGCAAATATCGAACTTGGAATCCAAAATGTTGAAATATTTGCATTTAATGTTCCTCTTGAACATGATGTAAAAATAAAAAGTCGAAGTATCATGGGAACTGAAATTCCTCTTGTTACTAATAACGAATCTGTTCATAATCCTGTTTACTCTTTTTATGGAACTACAGAGTCTCTAGACAAGGCAAAAACTTGTTTTGAAAAAGTAAAGGATTTAACAATCAGACTTTCGATGATTGAAAATTCAGCTTACCGACTTGCTTATAATATTAAGAAAACGCAAAAAAGAGCAAATGCTCTAAAGAATATAACAATTCCAACATATGAAGGACTTGTTAAAACAATTTCTAATGCGCTTGAAGAAAAAGAGCGAGAAGAATTTACAAGGCTTAAAGTAATAAAAGCTAGAGCTGACGCAAAATAAAAATTAATATTCATACATTAACACGTGAAAATAGGATATTTTCTATTTCCACGTGTTAATTATTTATAAGTTAGTTTTCACATTTAATTAATACTTTTTTCACATTTATAAATTAGAATTTACAATATAGGACATTTTATATTTATTAAGTTTTAATGAATTTTTTGTCTTTTATATTCATTTATTTTGCTGTATACTATATTATGATATTTAGGTTAATTAAACTAATTTTCCATTTATTAAACTATTATAGATTATAACCAACATCAAAATATAGGAGATTAAGAATGAAACGTATATTATCTATGGTCATGATGATTGTTATTACGGTAACATCATTTGGCTTTTGTTCATATAATAGTAACTCTGTTGTAAGTGCAGACACTGTTTCCTGGCCTAGTGGACCGGGATTAGTTGCCGAAACTGCCGTAATGATTGATGCCTCTACCGGTTCAGTACTTTTTGATAAAAAATGCCATCAGAAAATGTATCCAGCCAGTATCACTAAAATCATGACAGCATTACTTACCATTGAAAATTGTAATCTTGATGATACTGTTACATTTTCACAGAGCGCTATTGACACTCTTGAACCTGAAGCAGCCAATATTGGAGCTGTCGTTGGTGAAGAAATGAGTGTTAAAGATTGTTTATATGCATTAATGTTGCAATCCGCTAATGAAGTAGCCTCTGCTTTAGCAGAACATGTTAGTGGAAGTATTGAAGAATTTGCTAAATTAATGAATAAACGTGCTAAACAGGCTGGCGCAAATGATGCTCATTTTGCTAATGCATGTGGACTTTTTAATAAAAAACATTATGTAACCGCTTACGATATGGCAAAGATTATGCAGGCAGCATTACAATATCCGGTATTTAGAGAAATTATTAATTCCTCAAGTTATACACTACCTACAGATAACAAGCGAAAAGAACCTCTTACTATAAGTCAACGTCATCAGATGGTTCAGCCATGGAATTCCTTCCATTATGACGGAATCATTGGTGGTAAGACCGGTTTTGTAAATGAATCCGGAACAACTTTAGTAACAAGTGCTCAAAGAGACGGCATGACTCTTATTACTGTTGTTCTTAATTCGCCTGGTACAAATTCCTATGTGGATACAACAGCTTTATTAGACTTTGGATTTAAGAATTTTAAATTGACAAATGTATCTGAAAATGATACTAGATTTGAAAACAAATCAACATTTACTAACAATTTTGATTCTATATTTAAAACTAAGCTTCACAGATTATCATTATCTAAAGATGCTGTAGTTGTACTTCCAAAAGATGCTAATTTTGCTGATACAACTTCTACTATTACTTTAAACGAGGATAGTTCTGACGACAACAATACCGTTGCTACGATTTCTTACTCATATGGAAATCATACAATTGGAACTGCTCCTGTTTTGTATAGTGAAGTGTCAAATAAAATAAGTGTTAATGCCACTGTTACTCCTGAAGAATCGACTACAGTTGACACAGAAACTTCTGTAGATTCTGAAAATTCAAATAATTCTTCAAAAGTTTCTGACAAAGACACAACTAAAAAGACAACTAAAAAAGAAACTGTATCAAAGTCTCACTTTAAATTTAGTTCAGCTATATTTAAAATTATAATTATTGCAGTAATTTTAGTTATTTTAGCAGTAATTATTATCTTCTTTAAGAAGAAAATGGACCATTTAAATGCAGTAAGAGCTTCAAAAAGAAGACGTAACCGTTAAAAATCAATGAATTGAAAGGATGGGTTTATATGAATTGGGTTGCACCTATTAAGGATTCTGAAACATTATCAAAATTTAAAGAGGCATTGAAAAACACAGACTATAAATATTACATTATGTTTGAAATTGGAGTTGGAACAGGTTTACAACTTCAGGACATTTTAAATTTCAAAAACAAAGATGTTACTGACAAAGATGAAATCACAGTTGAAATTGGAACAAAGAACATCAAAAATACTTTCAAAATTCCAGAAGATTTGAAGGCAATTATTAAAGATTATACTAAGGGAAAAAATCCTGAAGCATTCTTAATTAGAGGACATGCTTCATCTGATAAACCGGTTTCAAGAGAACAGGCTTATCGAGTTTTAAGATCTGTTGGTCACAAGATTGGCTTAACTTCAATCGGAGCACAGACAATGAGAAAAACTTTTGCTTGGAATTATTATCATGAAACAGGTGATATTTACTACTTACAGAACTTATTTAACCATGCATCACCTTCAATTACATATAGATATATTGGTGAAAAGCCAAATATCGAGATTGTATTGAAGAAAATGACACCACAGGAAAATGAACGTAGCAGATATTTCTTATATCTTAACGGAAGTGGTAAGAACAGATTGAATAATATTATTGATGCTCTTACAAATATTAGAGATAATTTTGATTCTCCTACAAATAACGATGCCTTCTACGGTAAAGTTGATTGCTTATTAAATGAACTTGATTCATTGATGGAGAATTACAACAATACAAAATAATAATAAAAAGGACATGTTAACGTTCCCGTCTACATGTCCTTTTTATTATTTGTCATCCAATTCTGATTTTATCTCATCTTCATCCCATATTTCTTCGATGACAATCTCACTATCTAACGATTTTTGTCTTCTCTCTCGTCTTTTTTCCCTAATGCTTTCCTGTTTTTCTCTAATACTTTCTGCTCCCTCTTCATCAGTACTCCTCATGATTTTAACAACAAAGAAACTATCTTCTTCCCGAGGTTTAACTTTTATTTTTCCTCGAACATATCCATGTTCCTGACACTCACCCAAACAATAATACATTTTTCCACTGTCTGAGAACCAATCTATAAGAACTTTTAATGGTTTATCACACACATTACATTTCATACTGCTTACATCCCTGTCAAAAAACATCTCATCTTTACTTAAAAATTCCCTTGAAATATATTTTGTATAAGTAGGAAATCTAACAAATACTTCTTCTTCCTTAATTCTAGGAGAATAAAAAGTATCAATTGAAAGCATTTCTTTTACTTTATCAAAATCCATTGCTTTCATTACTTTAGCAGTATACTCTGCATCACATATAGCTCTATGGAATTGTTCATCTTCTTTGATATTCAATTCTTCAACTGCATATGACAAAGTTCTCTTTATATGACCATCTTCATAACACAAACTATACATTTTTTGCAAATCAACATAAAATAATGGAAATTCTAATATTCTTTCCATCCCATAATGTTTCATGTTCTTCTGCAATTCTGTCAAATCCATTGATCCCCATGTACAAAAGATATAGTCATCTCCGCACCAATTTAGAAAATTTCTTATCACTTTTCTAAAATCTTCACCCGAATTTAACTCTTCCATTGTCAAATGAGTAATTTCCTGGATTTTATAATGCAATCTTTTATAAACTCTAGGTTTTACAACCTGCTGAAATTCATCTACAACTTCTAAATCATCGTTTACTTTAACTGCACCTATTTCTATTATTTCAAATGGTATGTCAGGATGATTATTGTTTTTACCATAAGGATTCTGATTCCATTCCAAATCCATTACAATATAATCCATAATCTCGGTTTTATAACCTTTCCTTTAAATATCGTACTTTACAATTGTATTATAGCAATTGTAACATTTGAGTAATAGGGTATTACACGTACTTTACAATTATCTTATTATTTTAATTACTTGTCAATATGTATTACATTTATATTTTATTTATCTATTTGATTTAATTGTTTATTTTATTCTTAAAAAGTAATAATCTCCATTTTATAGTTTATTTGTTTCTTAATTTTATCCCATGTTTGGCAAAGAGACTTTCTTAAATATTTATTTAAAAATTTAATATTTATTTAAAAATTTATTTTCTTAAAATTTTGTGTTGCCATCATTCCTGACAAATAATCAAATTCTGTTTTATTTAAATATTTATTCCCATAAACAATATATTATCCTAAAATAAAAAACCGAAAACTTTGACTACAAAGTTTTCGGTATAACATCCAGGCGTCGCTAAGAGGAGTCGAACCTCCGGCCTACCGCTTAGGAGGCGGTCGCTCTATCCAACTGAGCTATAGCGACATTTATAAAATTTTTCTGAATTTATCTTGTTTTTAAATATTTTAACTATTTCTTAGGAACAATTTTTTCCATTCCACCCATATATGGTCTTAAAACTTCAGGAATATTTACGCTTCCATCTGCATTAAGGTTATTTTCCAAAAATGCAATAAGCATACGAGGTGGTGCAACTACTGTATTGTTAAGAGTATGAGCAAAATAGTTTCCTTCTTTTCCTCTAATTCTTATAGAAAGTCTTCTTGCCTGAGCATCTCCTAAGTTAGAGCAACTACCAACTTCAAAATATTTCTTCTGTCTTGGTGACCAAGCTTCAACGTCAACTGATTTAACCTTAAGGTCTGCTAAATCTCCTGAACAACACTCTAAAGTACGAACCGGAATATCCATGCTTCTGAATAAATCTACTGTGTTCTTCCAAAGTTTGTCGTACCACATCATGCTATCTTCCGGCTTACAAATAACGATCATTTCCTGTTTTTCAAACTGATGAATTCTGTAAACACCTCTCTCTTCGATACCGTGAGCGCCTTTTTCTTTACGGAAACATGGTGAATAACTTGTAAGTGTGTAAGGAAGATCTTCTTCATTTGTATGTGTTCCAATAAATTTACCAATCATTGAATGTTCACTTGTACCGATTAAGTAAAGATCCTCTCCCTCAATCTTGTACATCATCTGATCCATTTCATCAAAACTCATAACACCTGTTACAACATTACTTCTAATCATAAAAGGAGGTACGCAATAAGTAAATCCTCTATCAATCATAAAGTCTCTTGCATATGAAATAACTGCTGAATGAAGTCTTGCAATGTCTCCCATAAGATAATAGAATCCATTTCCTGCAACCTTTCTTGCAGCGTCTAAATCAATACCATTAAATTTTTCCATGATATCTGTATGATATGGAACTTCAAAATCAGGAACTACTGGTTCACCAAATCTTTCAATCTCAACATTTTCACTATCATCTTTTCCGATAGGTACTGATTTATCAATAATATTTGGAATAACCATCATTCTCTTCTTGATTTCTTCTTCTGTTGTTTTCTCTTCGTCTGTAAGTTCATCAATTCTTGCATTACCTGCAGCAACTTTAGCTTTAATTTCTTCAGCTTCATCTTTCTTTCCGTCTTTCATTAATCCACCAATTAATTTTGAAAGACTATTCTTTTCAGCACGAAGTGCTTCAACTTCCTGCTTTATTTTACGATTCTTTTCGTCTAATTCAATAACTTCGTCTACTAATGGAAGTTTATGATCCTGAAATTTATTTTTAATATTCTGTTTTACAACTTCCGGGTTGTCTCTGACAAATTTAATATCTAACATTTCTTTTCTCCCTTTGCATAAAAATTTTTACTTTTACACGCCATTTCGATTATAACCCCAACACCCTATTTTTGCAAGTTTTCTGTACAATTCGTCGATTTTTCTTTTACTTTTTTATACCTATTTGTTATGCTTATATTATAGTTATTTTAGACAATATATTATGTTACTTCTAGTAAATTTTTATGCATTATGGTATAATAACCTTCAAATAAATAATTTAATTTTTTATTAAATATGAAATCGAATGAACTTTATTTATTTTCTATAAATGTTTCTGACGATTAATCACTATCCAGACATTTTAGTAATACATTTTATATGAGGAGATTTATTATGGAATTACAATTGATGAATGAAAGACGTCATAATAAAATATACAACGACGAAAGTTATACATACAAAATTTTTAATATTGATTACGACAAGAAAGATGTTTTTCAAGAAGCATTTATTACTTCTAAGGTTGAAGAACTTGATGCACACGCTCCTTTAATTGACTCTGTTTATAAAAAAGACGGACAGTGGTGTATCAAATTTGATTTAATTAAAGGTGAATCTCTTTTTTCACTTATTAATAATAATCCTGAAAATATTAAAGAATATATTAATAAATTAGTTACTATACAGACTTCTATTCATACTAATTTTTGTACTGCTATTCCAAGACAAAAAGCAAAATTACAATATGGAATTAAGAATTCAGGTTTAGATGAATCAACTCAATTTGATTTACTAGAAATGCTTGATTCATCACCAAAGCATAAAAAATTGTGCCATGGAAATCTTACTCCACACAATATTATTATCTCAGGTGATGATTATTGCGTTTTAGATTGGAATCATGCATCTCAGGGAAACGCCAGTGCTGATATTGCGCGTACTTATATTTGGTTTAAAATAAATATGCCTGAATATGCTGAATTATATTTAGATTCATTTTGTAATATGACAGGAACAACTAAACGTTATGTAAACCAATGGCTTCCAATTGTTGCAACTGCAAGAATTTATAAAGATAATCCTGAAGAATTTGATATTTTAAAATCAATGATAAAAGTAAATGAATATTAATATAAGTACGAGTATTAATTTAATTATTAATAGTTTTTATTAATATAAGCATTGTATTTATTAATAATTATTTACTTTTCGTGTTATTTATTAATTACTCTTAGATTTTTATCCATAATTATTAATAAACATATTACCAATATTCTTATATTAACCACAATTGATGTTGAATTTTTTATTAAATTCAATTTCATAAATAGGGTCATGCCCTAAAAAAAATGAGATTAGTCTATATTTTAACTAATCTCATTTTTATTATTTTTTATTATTTTTGATTATTATATTTATCTAACTTACTCTCTAATATTAAACTATGATGTTAACCTTTATTATGAATTCATTGCTTTTTCTAATGCTTCTTTTTCTTCTTCTCCTAATGTAGCGTAAGCTTCACCTTTAATTATTTCTTTGATATATGTGTAACTTCCTTCTCTTCCATGCATTGTATTTAAAATAAATCCGGTATTTTCACTATCTAGCATACATAATGCAAAGCTTAAGTTTCCGCCCATTTCTTTAAATGCATTATATTTTACAATTCCTAACTTCTGGAACACTGAATTTATTCTATGAACAGATTCTTCTACTTTAATCATTGTCTTTTGATGTTCTACATTTATTTTTTCAATCTGTTTAAAACTCTCTCTTATTGCTCCATCAAGATTTTCTGCATTTTTTCCTTTCATAAACTTATCATATTTTTTCATTAACTTATTTAATTTCATACTTTGCTTAATGTATAAAATAAGAAAAATCAAAAACATTACTACAACTGTAATAATATATGTATATGCACTGCTAAATATTTCCTGTATCATTTTCTTTCTCCTTTATTTTTCATTTTTACATTATAAGACTGTTTTATTAATTTGTATATATTAATATTTTGCAAATTTACTCATGAATTCCACTGAATAATTCTATCAGTCTTTCTAATTCTTCACTTGAATAGTATTCTATTTCAATTTTTCCTTTACCATTCTTTTTTGGATTAATTGAAACTTTAGTTCCCATTACTTCTTTTAATCTATCCTGAATCTGATCATAAACAGCCTTATCAACAGGTGGAATTTCCATTCTTATTTGCTTTGGTTTAAGTATATTTTTTACCAATTTTTCTGTTTCTCTTACACTTAATCCCTTTTCAATTACAGTTTTTGCTGTATCTATTTGCAATTCTTCATGTTCAATTGCAAGTAATGCTCTTGCATGTCCCATAGACAACTCCTGATTAATAATCATCTCTTGGACATCTTCTGCTAATTTTAATAAGCGCATTGAATTTGCAATTGCAGCTCTACTTTTTGACATCTTTTTAGCAAGTTCATCCTGTTTTAAGTTATATTCGTTAACAAGACTCTTATATGCAATTGCTTCTTCTATTGGATTTAAATCTTTACGCTGTATATTTTCTATTAAAGCAATTTCCATCACTTCCTGAGGTGTATATTCTTTTATTACAACCGGTAATTCCTTTAAACCAGCTATTTTAGCTGCTCTCCATCTTCTTTCACCAGCTATAATTTCATAATAATCTTCTTTTTTCTGAACAATTATTGGTTGAATAAGTCCATGAATCTTTATAGATTCAGCTAATTCCTCTAATGCATCTTTATCAAAATTTTTTCTTGGCTGTTCTCTATTTGGTTCAATATCATTAATATTAACTAACGTATCCTGAGGTACCTTTACCTCTTTTACAACTTCCTTTACAACCTCTTTTACCACAACTTCTTTTTCTTTATCTTCATTTTTCTTTGGTTTGATGGCTGCACCATAATTGGGTATCATTGATTCTAATCCATTTCCCAATCCGCCTTTTTTTGGTCTTGGCATAATATTCTCCTTTATACTTCTTATTTATATTTAGTTTACATAACTTTTTTAGTTTATTTTATATATGAAAATTTAATAATTATTTTTTTAAATGCATATTTTTAACTTGTTTTTTCTAAAATTCCTGCATATCCATATATAAATATGTATTTTTTTTTATTATTTATACTATTTTACAAGTCATACGTCATTTATTTAAGCAATTATAAATTTTTAATTTTTATTTACTACTTATCTATTTTTATTATTTTTAATTACTTCTTTTGCTAAATTCATATAGGCTACAGATCCTGCTGATTTGGCATCATACATATGTATAGGAAGCCCATAACTAGGTGCTTCTGCCAATCTTACATTTCTCGGAATAATTGTTTTATATATATTTAAATGCATATTTTCTTTTACATTATCTACAACCTGGTTAGATAAATTTGTTCTAGCATCATACATCGTAAATACTATACCTTCAATTTCTAATACCGGGTTAATTCTTTCCTGAATTAAATTTATAGTATAGATTAACTGTGAAAGTCCTTCTAAAGCATAATATTCACATTGGATTGGAACTATAACCGAATCAGCTGCAACTAAAGCATTAACTGTTAATACATTTAATGATGGAGGACAATCTATAATTATATAATCATATAAGTCTTTTACTCCTTCTAATGCTTTTTTTAGTATAAATTCTCTTTCATCCACTCCTATTAAGTCTATTTCTGCTCCTGATAGGTTTACATTTGATGGCAAAACATTTAAATTATCTACAATACTACTTGTCAAGCACTCTGATAACCTACATTCTCCAATAAACATATCGTAAACTGTCTTTTCTAGTTCCTGTTTTATAATACCGACCCCACTTGTAGCATTTCCCTGTGGATCAATATCAACTAAAAGTACTTTTTTACCTCTTTCTGCTATACATGCAGACAAATTTATAGCTGTAGTTGTCTTACCAACTCCACCTTTTTGGTTTGCAATTGCAATTATTTTTCCCATTTCAATACCTTTCTATATTTCAAGTAATTTAATTCATCTTTTTAACAAATATTATTGTAACACAGTTCCTTTTTCAAATCTATATTAATGTTTCACGTGAAACATTAATTTTTTATTAAATTTTTTGAATTTCTGAACTATTTATAAATACATAATATTGTTTTAGATATTTCATTTCTATTTTATTTAATTATTTTATTGCTAATAATAAAAATTAGCAGATATATACTACAAATAATATAACTATTTTTTATTATTACTATTACATAAGTAATATATATTCTATATTACTTATAAAATGATTAATTTTACAAATATAATTATTAAATTTACAAGATTTAATGTATTCTATTTATTTATATAGTTTATTTTAAATATGTAATTTATTCTATTTATGCAATTAATTTTATTTACTGAAGTTAATGTACTCTATCTATTTTTATTTTTATAATTTAATGTACTTTATCTATTTATATTAAATTATATATA
>NZ_FR878153.1:0-4933 GCF_000434315.1 Eubacterium sp. CAG:156
GCCTTCACGCAGCGAAGCTGTTGGAATAAATGCGACTTTCTTATTTTCAATTTCTTCCTTTATCAGACTTCCTACACTTGAAAAATGCGAACATAAAAATAGTTTCATCAATATTCTCCTTTATAAACTTCGATTTATCCATTTCCCTATTTTATTTCTCTCACAATAATACATTGCAGTTTCTAAATTTCCATATTTAATATTTTCCATCTCTTCTAACATTTTAAAATTTACCCGTCTAATTCCTTATTATCGTTAATAAAACTGGAAATTACTATTGCTTATTCTTTCTTCTATAAATTTTTCTTATAAACAGTTCATTATTTTCAGATGTTTCTACAATAGATATATTAAAATTATTGTCATCAAATTCTGGGAAAAAGACATCCCCTTGCTCTACATTTATATTAATCTCAGTAATGTACATTACGTCCACTAGTGGTATGGCTTCTTTGTATACTCCATAGCCACCGGCTATATATACATCTTTTCCTTTTGCAAATTCTATAGCCTCTTTTACACTAGATGCTGTATGAAGATTTTCACCTATATATTTTTTAGTATTCGAAATAACTATCGTTTCTCTATTTGGAAGCGGGCGACCAATTTCATCGTATGAATTTCGTCCCATTATTACAACATTTCCTGTTGTAAGTTCCTTGAATTGTTTTTGTTCTCCCTTTATTTTCCACGGAATTTTTCCATTTTTTCCAATAACATTATTTTTTGAACGGGCTACTATTAAACCTATCATATAAATTTTCTCCTTATATAAAAGTTTTTACGAGACTAATTTCCCTGGTTTACCTTTTCAATATAATAATCCAGTTTTTGTTTCATCCGTAATTATATGCTCTATTCCTGAATGTTCCTTACTAAGATATTCCTTTAGAAAAGTTGGAAATGCTTTGTATTTATCCAAATCTTTTATTGGTATCCAATGCATTGTTTCTCTTACTCCCTGGCTATAACTATCACTATTAAGCTGTTTTGTTCCTCTAGGCTTCATCAAATAGTACATTGATATTTCATGGCAATCCATTCCTTTTAAAGTTCCCTGATTTTCATTGAAGAAATTTTCGTGAATAACTGCAAGGCGTTCAATTTCATATTCTACACCTGTTTCCTCAAGCACTTCTCTTTTTACTGCCTGCTCAGATGTTTCTCCAACATGAACTCCACCACCGATTGAGTAATAATAATCGTCTATTTCATTTCCTGCAAATAGCACACAACCTTCTTCAATTATTATTGCTGCTGCACGATATCTAAACCATTTATTTTCTCTTGTAAATCCACAATCCTGCATATTCTTTCTCCTCTAATCTTATAATTGTGTATAGTTTTTGATTTGACAAAATACTTATAAACATAACTTTATAGATTCAACAGATATAGTATGCTATCCCTGTCCGGATAGGAATATGGTACTGGTAGTTCTTCTGAATTAATTCTTTTAAAACCAGCTTTTTCATAAAACCTATGTGAGATATGAGCAACCGCAGGTGTATCCAAAATTATATGCTCAATACCTTTGCTGTTAGCATACTTCAAAAGTTCATTGTATAATGAAAGTCCTACTTTCTGTGAACGAAACGCCTTCTCTACAAAAAATTTTTTCAAAACAGTACAATTTTTCTCCTTCAACATGAGTCCGATTGTACCAATTACTCTGTCATCGGATAAAGCAACCCAAAATTATCCTTTACAAACCGACATTCTACTATTTATTCCAAATCATAAGATTTTCTTTTAATTTTCTAATCGTATAAAGCCATCATGTTTATATAAGTATGATTTTTATTTTACATAATATATTACCATCGCTCACTTTCAATAGCAATTTATTTCCCTAGTAATCTTCTTTTTCGCGTAAAATATATGTGTTATATTATTTAAGCTTAAGTTTTATTATTTAACTATTATTTAAATTTTCTATTATTTAAAAATTGACCATTACCGCTTCCCGACTGTATATAAGGTGAAAGGAGAAACAATTCAAATTATGAGTACTCAGCAATTCGAAGAGAAATACTACAAGTACAAGGATCTTCTTTTCAGAATAATCTTCACATATGTAAAAAATCCAAATGACGCTGAAGATATTTTGCAGGAGGTTTTTACAAAACTTTATTGTAGTAACAAAGCTTTTGAAACAGATGAACATGAAAAAAGATGGCTCATTAGAATTTCAATTAATCTCTCCAAAAATCACCTGAAATTATTTTGGAATAAGAAAAGAGATATTTTTAATCATGAAGACTTACCGGGAGAATCATTTTCTTCAGAATATAATGATTTACTGCAAATGGTTCTAAACCTCCCTGACAAATGTAAAGCTCCAATGTATCTGCATTATTACGAAGGATATTCCTGTAAGCAAATTGGTGAAATACTTGGCTGTAAAGAATCAGCAATTAAAATGAGATTAAAAAGAGGACGTGAGCTCTTAAAAATGAATTTAGAGGAGGATAAACAGTATGGATGTTAATGAATATAAAAAAGTATATGATGAAATTAAAACATCTGAAAAAATCGACAACAAAATATTAAATTCTGTTAAGGATACAAAAAAGAAACATTCTTATCCGCGATTACTTAAAGTTGCTTCTATTGCACTAGCCTGTATTTTATTATCAAATGGCAGTGTTTATGCAATTAACTATATTTTACATATGGATTCACACGTTAAAAATAAGGTTATTAAAACTACAGAGAAAGAAACACATGAACAATATCTTATTAAAAACGGATATGACACTATTTATACTGATTCAAATTTAAAAAACATTAAGTGTGAAGATAAAGGTATTTCCGTCGAACTTGTGGAAACTGTAGCTGACAATAATATTGCATACGTTTATTTTAAGGTTGATTATGGAAAATGGGAAAAAACTGTAGAAGATATGGGCTATGATTTGGTTGATGTCTTTATGGACGTTGATTTTTATTGTACAAAATCTAATGGTAAACAAGTTGGTCTGTCATGGGCAACAGGATATGCTAATCATTATAAATCAGATGATACAAGTTACACTTACGGTTTTGATGTTGATAATGAACGTGATTTAGATTTTGAAAATATTACTATGCAAATAAAATCTTTTTATGCTACAGGTCATACAGTTTATTCTGAAGATGAAACTTTTGTAAATGGCAATTGGAAAATATCCTGGGATTTAAAACATGGTACTGAAGAACTTAGAAAAACATTTAATAGGGAAATTGATTTAGGCGAAAAATATAACAACAAAAAGGTTTATATTAATGAAATAATTATCACACCTATTGAATACACAATCTACTATTCATACCATAAGGGTGAAAAAAACACTTTACCATTGATAGATGTAATAGATGAACTTAATACCGGTATTGCAACATTAAATATTAAAGGTAAAGAAACCTCGCCTAAAGTTATTTCTCAGATTGATTCTGTAGAAAATGGCAGCAAACGTTCTAAATATACTGTATTCACAGGAGTTATTGGAAATCTTGATGATATTAAGTCAATAACTCTTCCGGGAAATAACACATTTGATATGACAAACTAAAAGCGTGAAAGTTTTTCTGTAAATCAAATATTTAAATATAATTAACAGCACCGGTAATTGTGATACGCACCCTACTTACTTGATTGGATGCATATTCAATTGACCGGTGACTTTCTTTTTAATATTCTCAAATTTCAAACAATTTATTACAACAAATTTTCAGGCCATTCGTCGCCTTCATCTAAGTTATTATCCATAAGCCACTTGTCTTCTACTGATATGATTTTTTTCTCATTATTTTCATTTACAAGTGTAACTGTCACCTTTGGCTTTTCACTTTCAGAACGTTCTTCACATCCATAATCGCCATCAAATATATGCTTAATTTTCCACATTTTATTACTCCGTTCCTTCAATTATTGTACCTGTCCACTTCACTCTGAATCCATGTCATAATTACATCTACCAAATAATCCTGCTGAATTCTGCTTAATTCTTTTCCCGGCTGAATTTTATGCCACTTTCTGATACACTCTCTGCAACATGTAGCTGTTGCATGCTGAGCAACAAACACCGGATGTCCTTTTGTTGGAGTTTGCTTTCCGTCATTTGGAATAAATGCAGGAGCTTCTCTTTTAAAAATAAATTCTCTTGCATGTTCCCTTATAGTTTCCATTCCCTTTTCATTTATGTAATCAATATCCTTTTGTTTTAAATGAAAACTACTGCGAAATTTTGAATTATTAAGTCTGCTAAATAGTTGTTTGTACCATTCTTCCTTTGTCATTTTCGAACTCCATTTATACAAATTCTTCTAATTATTAACTGCATATATTCATTTATCTTTTTTAACACGTGAAAATTATATATGCAGTTTTTAGTTTTAATCATTTATCATAAAATAATGTATCATCAAAACAAATATTACCAAAATAATTATTAATGCAATCATTGTTATTCCTATAAATACATTATTACTATTATCTCTACTTACAACATTATCCACATTTTCATTTGTAATATTTTTACTAGCTTGATTGTCTTCTGCTTTTCTAATTTCAACATTTATTAATGAAAATGAATCTGTTCTATTAATTATTCTTTGATAAAAATTTTTTACATATTGTACATCACTTTCGCTACATTCTGAATCTCCATTATTATGAGCTATATTATTACGTATCCATCTTATATGCTTAAGCATTTTATAATCGTATTGCCATGACTCAACAAGTTTGCTTTTCTCAAATGGTATTTGTTCCATTTCATTTACATACTGCGTAATTCCTTGATTGCTTCCCAGTAAATCTTTACATAAATTATCTAATTTTTTGTATTCTTCAAAAAATATAATTTCAATATTATTCATATTTTTATGCTCCTATATTTGATTAATATAAAATAAACGATTAATTCAAATAGGATTTTATTACTTCAAA
>NZ_FR878153.1:4977-6319 GCF_000434315.1 Eubacterium sp. CAG:156
CATTTGCATACATATGTACACCGTCAATTGCATACTCTGTTTTTTGTTCTCCATTTTCATTAACGAGACCTGCATTGCAGTCAATATAATAGCATTCATATTTATTTGCGATTTCTTTCAAATGCTCATTGCACATTCGAATATTTTCAGTAGTTCTAAGCTTCATCCATTGAATTGCCTCTTCTGTATGCCAAGGCAAATGTAAATTTGCAGGATAAAATGCCATTATATAAATTTCTGCATTATGAATACTATCTTTTGTAGTTTCAATAATTTTGCAAAAATTGTCCATCAGATGTGACATCCACTTATCTCCATATCGTGCTTCCGTAATATCATTTGTTCCTATATTGATAAATATCTTCGATGGTTCAAGGTCTAAAAGCAATGTATTAATGTTTTCCAAAAACTCATCTGTATTCAATCCACCAACGCCTCGATTATAAATTACCTCATCAAATCCTTTACTTCTTGCAATTTCACAAATAGGAAACTGTTCCATCAGTGATGAACCTGTAAAAAGAATTTTTCCCTTTAATATGTTCTGATTTAAATAATCAAAATTTTTAATTTTTATCATCTGCTCATTATTCATTGTAATACCCTCTCTTTTTATATTGAATTTCCTTCTATCAACTAAGCCGGCAAATTATATTGTTATATTTGTCTGTATGAATTTAGATTTATTTTCAATTCTGCCTCAGTATATGGTTCTTGTTCAATTGATGCTTCTTACGATAGTCTATTTCACAACAACTCTTTTTCCATTTTCAACTATAAATATCTGAAATTTATTTTAAATTTATTCTTTATTCACTTTGTTATCAATAGCCTGCACCAATAATTTATATCTTTTTAGTGTGTCGGCATTCTTTCCACAGTACTCTCGTTTTACAAGTTCATTATTGCTATAATCTACATAAATATCATACAAATTAAATTGATCACTTGTTAAATCAATATAATGTTCGTTAATTTTATTGAAATAATGAGTACCACCGCCTGAAACTCTTATTTTATGAATTGTGCCTCCAAACATATCATAAACCAGCGTTGCTGTTATTGCACACTGTCCATATGTAGGATCATTTTCCTCATCATACTCTTTTTGACAGCTAGGATAGGCTGTTTCTCTACACCAAACATCAAGTAAAATTTCGAACAATTCATCAATAGTTTTTATCTTGCAATTATTTCCATTTTTTCTATGTATTTCTTTTGTGTATTCATTTCCGAAATATGAAATATTTCGTCCCGATTTTGTTTTAAACATTTTCTATTTCCTTTCTACTACAATATATTTATGGTTAATAACCCTTACAGCCAGTAAGGAATTATCCAT
>NZ_FR878154.1:0-3162 GCF_000434315.1 Eubacterium sp. CAG:156
CAAGTTAATCAATAACTAAGATTGATTTAGAATGTCGGACTGAATTGAGATTATATAATTACATAGAATTTGCTCGGGGCAGACAGCTGTCCCCTGACAGAGTCGCAATGACTCCATGATATATGTAACTGAGCGATGATTGTAAATTTTAAAATTTACGGTTGTCGCTCTTTTGTTATGCACAATGAGCCAAGTTTTTTCAGTTTTTTGCTGGCAAAAAAAAATGAAAAAATTTGGCGAATGTATAATCACTGAGAAGAAGCGAAGCGGATTCGAAGTGTTATACAAGGCGAAGCCGTGTGCATAACAAAAATACAAAAATCAAGCGGTATAGTTTCAGTTTTTTGCATGATTTTGTAATGATTAATTGCACAAAAAATGCGAAATTGTGATATAATTTATATATCAAATGAACGAGGAGGACGTGGCTTATGAAAAAGAATATTATTACAATTAGTAGAGAATTTGGTAGCGGCGGAAGAACAGTTGGAAGAAAACTTGCAGAGAGACTTAATATTCCTTTTTATGATGGGGAAATAATTGAAAAAGTACATGAAGAAACAGGATTTTCTCAGGATTTTATTAAGGAGCAGGGTGAACACTCACCAACTAAAAGTATTTTCTCATATGCATTTGTAGGAAGAGATGTGAACGGAATATCTATAAATGATTATGTATGGAATGCACAGAGAAAGATAATTTTGGACTTGGCAGAAAAAGGACCTTGTGTTATTGTCGGAAGATGTGCTGACTTTATTTTGAGGGACAGAGATGATTGCTTCAACGTATTTATTCATGCAGATGAAAAATTTAAAGCAGAACGTATTGTTAAGGAATATGGTGAGACAGATAAATCACCTGAGAAACGTTTAAGAGAAAAAGATAAAAAGCGTAAAATAAATTACAAATATTACACAGACCAGGATTGGGGCGTATGTGATAATTACGACATTTCTTTAAATACAGGAACACTCGGAATTGATAAGTGCGTAGATATTATCGAAGAACTTGTAAAATAATACTAAAAACTATTGACATTTGGCTCTAGTTAGTATAAACTAACTTACAGTTAGGTAGAACTAACAAGCCATTATGTATAATTAGAACTGAGAAAGGCTTAATTTTCCCGATTAAGCCTTTTTCGTTAGTATTATTTAAAGGAAGTGATTAGAATGCCGTTTATAGTAGAAAATATCGGAACAATTGTTGTAGCTATTATTTTAATAGCAATAGTAGCTCTTATAGTATGGTCGATGAGAAAAGACAAGAAAAATGGTAAAACCTGTAGCGGATGCAGTGGTTGTAGCGGATGTAGCGGTTGTAGCCATGGTGGACAGTAAAAAATATATTTCCTTATAAGAATAAAAAAACTCTCTTTTAAAAGCGAATAGGCGAAAATTAATCCTATGCTTAAAGGAGAGTTTTTGTTGTGTACTGTAATATTATAAGAACTTGTTTATGAAACTGATTTCCCAATCAGTTCTAAAAGGTATGGAATTTCTGCTTCAAAATTAACTCCGTATGTTACAGCATTTTTATCGTTATAAGTGTTTTCAATACATTTACAGGTGTAATCGGCGGCAATTTTTAATGAGTCTTCAATAGAAAAATCATTCATCAATGCACCGGTAACTGTGCTAGCAAAAACATCTCCGGTCCCATGGGATTTAATCGCAATTTCCTTGGTAGAATAACTGAAAAAAGTTTGACTTTCAGTATTGTATCCAATATATCCGAAACGATTAGGTTCAATATGTACACCTGTTATAACTGCAATTTTCGGACCTAGATTAGCAAGTTTAAGTAACATAGCTTTAATTTCATCTACAGAGGCGTCTTCCCCGGGATATGGAGTGTTAGTAATAAATGCGGCTTCTGATATATTCGGAAGAATAATATCTGCATCAGAGCAAAGAGTAGTCATTTTTTTAGCAAATGCCATGTCAAAGCCTGTGTATAACTTCCCATTATCAGCCATTGCCGGGTCTACAATGATATAACCATGCGGATTATTAAATGTTTTAAAATAATCAGAAACAATGTCAATTTGTTCAAGCGTTCCGATATATCCTGTGTAAATGGCATCAAATTTAAAACCTTCTTTAACCCATACATCTTTAATCGAAGGCATATCTTCAGTCAAATCCCTAAATGTGAAATTTGAAAAATTAGTATGCGTGGATAAGACCGCAGTAGGAACAATGGCAGTTTCCACGCCCATAGCAGAAATTATGGGTAAGGCAACAGTCAGAGAGCATTTTCCAATGCAAGAGATATCCTGTATAGTCATAATTCTTTTCATAGAATATTTTCCTCCGTTTACAAAAGCAATTTTCTACATTATAATCCACTTATGGTATTATTGAAAAGACCTAAATTTGTATTATTTAAAACACCAGATAGGGGAAAAGATGCTGACATATAATTTAAATGAAAGAGGAACGCTCACATTGTACGAATATTTGTACAAATGTATAAAGGATGACATAGTATCGGGAAAAATAAAAACAGATGAGAAGCTACCTTCAAAAAGAAATATGGCAAAAAATCATGATATAAGCGTAATAACCGTAGAAAATGCCTATGCACAGCTTTTAGTAGAAGGGTATATTCGCGCAGTTGAGAAAAAAGGATATTTTGCAAATGAGATTACAAATCAGATATCTGAAAATCAGGAAGTAACAGAAAATGTTAGTGAATACAAAATTAATAAGCCCGAGAAAGTAAAGTGGATAGTTGATTTTAATTCAAATCATGTAAGGTATGACAGTTTTCCGTTTGCTACATGGTCAAAAATAATGAGGCAGAAACTTTTAGATGAGGAAAACTCATTTCTTATGACACCATCAAGGAATGGAATATGGGAATTAAGAAGTGCGATAGCAAAGCATTTACGTGAGTTCAGAGGACTGACTGTATTGGCGGATCAGATAATTGTTGGTGCCGGAACAGAATATTTGTATGGACTTATAGTTCAGCTTTTAGGAAGAGATTCAGTAATTGCCACTGAAAATCCCGGATATCGAAAGATAAGCATGGTATATGAAAGCAATGGTGTAAGAACTATACATTTGCCTATGGATAATCAGGGAATAAGTATAGATGAATTAGAAAAAAGCGATGCAAATATAGTTCATATTTCACCAAACCATCATTTCCCTA
>NZ_FR878154.1:3192-18217 GCF_000434315.1 Eubacterium sp. CAG:156
CAGGAAAGGTAATGCCTGCGGCAAGAAGACATCAGCTTTTAGAGTGGGCAAATATGGGAGAAAGATATATTATAGAAGATGATTATGACAGTGAGTTTCGATTTTCAGGAAAACCAATACCTACAATGGCAAGTATAGATAAAAATCAAAAAGTAATTTATATGAATACTTTTTCAAAGACACTTGCACCATCAATTAGAATCGCATATATGGTGTTGCCATTTGAATTAATGGATAAATATACAAAAAAATTAGATTTTTATTCGAGTACGGTTTCAAGCTTTGAACAATATACTCTGGCAGAATTTATAAAAGGTGGTTACTATGAGAGACATATTAACCGAATGAGAAATTATTATAAAGACAGCAGAAATAAAATTATTACGGCAATAAGAAATTCTTCGATATATCCACAGATTTCCATTGAAGAAGAAAACTCAGGACTTCATTTTATCTTGAGAATAAAAAAGAATATTGATGATGAAAACTTTAAAAAGTATTTAAAAGATAAACTTATTAACATTTCGTGCCTGACAGATTATTGTTATCAATATGATGATGAAGTTATTAATGAAAAATTTAGAAAAGAATTCAGCCATAAATTTATAATTAACTATTCAGAAGTAGAAGAAAGTAAAATGGTTGAAGCTCTTAAAATAATAGAACAGGCCTTAAAATTTACAGCAGAAAAAGATACGTAATAGTTTAAAAAGCTCATAAATGTTCATACTGAAAATAGTATGAATATGTGAGGTTTTGTATGAAAGAGTTGCTACAAAATGAAAATATAAGAAAATGCATAAAATTATTTGCGGTTTCATTAGGCGTTATACTGGTGATAAAATATTTGCTGCCGCTGTTCTGGCCTTTTGTGTTAGCATATTTTTTAGGAGAGTTAGTGTGCAGACTATCAGATTTTTTGAATAGAAAATTGCAGTTCCATTATAAGGTAGCGGCAATATTTTCACTTGTAGTAATAGTAATTTTAATTTTTGTACTGCTAGCGTTAATTATAAACAAGTTATTAGGACAGGTACAAAATTTGGTCGTAAGCTGGCCTAAATTTCAAAATGATTTAGACTGTGGTATAAAAGAAATTTGCTGTAACACAGAAAAGCGATTAAGGATAAATAACGGACTTTTGTATCAGACAATGTGCGATGGAATGGATGAAGTATCAAAAGTAGCAAAGAAAAATGTGTTTGTTAAAATAATGTCAAACTCTAAATCCGTTGTGATTGTATCAGTGGAAATTATAGCAGCGATTATAGTTGCAGTAATGGCGGCATATTTTTATGTAGTGGAAAAAAGCGATATAAAAGAAAAAATAAAAGGGCTATTTTTCTATAATGAGCTTAGCAAAATAAAAAGTAAAATGTCTATAATATTCAGGGCATATATAAAAGCACAGTTAGTTATCATGCTTATAACAAGTACATTGTGCAGTATTGGATTTGCACTGATTAAAAATCCATATTTTTTAATACTTGGAATTGTAGTGGGACTGTTAGATGCACTTCCTTTGATTGGGCTTGGAATTATAATGATACCGTGGGCAGTTGGTTATTTTATAATTGGAAATGTAAGAAAAGGGCTTGTAATAGCTGTTATTTATATAATATGCTATTTTGTAAGAGAAATTTTAGAGCCTAAGCTTATAGGTGATAATGCAGGAATAGGACCTCTTACCAGCCTTGTATGTATATATATTGGATATGAAATATTTGGACTATTGGGAGTATTTTTAGGACCGATAGCTTATATGATAATACAACAAATGACAGAATGAAGGTGTATAAATGAAATATAAATGTAATAACGATATAAAAATGAATATTCCAAAAGATGTGGATTTTATAATAAAAAAATTGGAAGAAAACGGATATGAAGCATTTGCGGTAGGCGGATGTGTAAGAGATACAATACTTGGGAGAGAACCAAAAGATTGGGATATAACAACGTCAGCGCTTCCACAGAAAGTAAAAGAAATTTTTAGAAGAACTCTCGATACGGGATTACAGCATGGCACGGTAACTGTAATGTTAAAACATATAGGCTATGAGGTTACCACATACAGAATTGATGGGGAATATAAGGATAGCAGACATCCGGAGTCAGTTGAATTTACAACAAATCTGATTGAGGATTTAAAACGAAGAGATTTCACAATAAATGCCATGGCGTATAATTCAAAATACGGAGTTGTGGATGCATTTGACGGAATAGGTGATTTGCAACGAAAGGTTATTAAATGTGTAAATGATCCTGAAGAAAGATTTACGGAAGATGCTTTAAGAATGCTTAGAGCAGTAAGATTTTCAGCACAGCTTGGATTTGAGATTGAGGAGAAAACTGAGAAAGCAATAAAAAAACTTGCACCGACTCTTGAAAAAATAAGTGCAGAGAGAATTTGTGCTGAATTAGAAAAACTTATTCTTTCAGATAATCCTGACAAATTAATTGAAGCATATAATTTAGGAATTACAAAGGTCGTATTGCCTGAGTTTGATGCAATGATGGAATGCAAACAGGATACTCCATATCATATGTACAATGTTGGAGAACATACAATCAAAGTAATGGAAAATGTTGAAAAAACAAGAGTTATGAGATTTGCAGCATTGCTTCATGATGTTGCGAAACCGGATGTACATACATTTGATACGAGAAGCCATTTTAAAGGACATGCTATAGCAGGCGTGGAAAAGGCAAATAAAATAATGCGTAGATTGAAAATGGATAACAAGACGATTGGACTGGTAAAAAGACTTGTTGCCTGCCACGATGATCGCCCTGTGGAGCATGGACGAAGTGAAGAAAAGGTAAGGAGAAGTGTGCATAAAATAGGAAAAGACATATATCCATTGTATTTACAACTTGTAAATGCAGATTTTGCAGGAAAAAGCGAATATGGACGTGAAAAAGGTTATGATGATTATTTATATGTTGTAGAAACATTTAACAAAATAGTAGATGAAGAACAGTGTACCTGTTCAGCAGAATTAAATATAACCGGAAAAGAAATGATAGAAATGGGTGTAAAGCCGGGACCAAAGATTGGAGATATATTTGACAGACTATTAGACATGGTATTAGAAAATCCTCAGTTAAATGAAAATGAAAAATTACGAGAATTAGTTTTAAAATTTAATGCATAAAAAGAAAAATTTTCCAGCTTCATATTCTGGATTTGCATTGCAACCGTCTTAGAATTTAATGTATAAAAATAGAGCGAATAAAGTTTTGACAACGAAAAAATTTGCTACAAAAAATTAAAATATCTTCTGAAGAATTTAATACTTAGGAATATCGCAACCAAAAATATCATAGTATAAAAAAGCTGAAACTATCTGAAACAAAAAGAAAAAGTCCCAGATAAACAGAATATGGTATTGAGAGGTGGCTGTATGAATGAAAAATCGTTAACTGTATTAGAGCAGTATGAAATTAATCTAAAGGAGATATTTAGAACAAAGGGAAATTATGGGTGTGTCACGGAAAAAGACATATATATTTTGCAGGAATATAATGATGGCGAAAAAAAGGGAGGAACCCATAATTTGATAGGTACGTATTTGGAGAAAAATGGGTTGTGCTGCGATTATCCTATTCCAAATAAGGAAGGCAAGTATGTGTCGGTCAGCATAGACGGATATACGTATATCTTAAAAAAATGGTTTAATGCCAGAGAGTGTGATATATCGCTAAAGACAGATATAATGAAATCTGTTAGTAATTTAGGAAAGTTCCATAGCATAACCGAAAATACCTACGATTTATGGAATGATGAATATAGTTTACATAATATTGATAATATAATAAACGTCTATGAAAGACATAATAGGGAAATAATAAAAGTAAGAAATTATATTAATAAAAGGAAAAATAAGTCTAAATTTGAGCTTGACCTTCAGGTGGAAATTGGCAAATATTACAGGCAGGGTGAGCAGGGAATATGGGAACTGAAAAATAGTTCATATGAGCAGTTATATAAAGAGGCTATAGCTAATAAATCAGTATGCCATGGAGTGTTTAATCATCACAGCGTTCTATTTGAAGATGGAAAAACGATTGTTATTAATATGAAAAAATTTGGATATGGATTGCAATTATATGACTTTTACGGATATTTAAGAAAGATAATGGAAAAAAATGAATGGGATGAAGAACTTGCATGGGAAGTCATGGATACATATTCTTTGCAGGTAAATCTGACCAAAGAAAAAATTCGTGTATTATGGAGTTTTTTTGTGTATCCGGAAAAGTTTTGGAAAATTATAAATTACTATTTTAATTCAAATAAAGCATGGAGTTCAGATAAAAATCAGGAGAAACTAAAACAATTTCAATTTCAGGAGGAAAAAAGACAGCAATTTATAGCACAACTTAAGAAAAAATGGGAATAAAAAATATTTTTTTATCTAAATTGTTATTTATTTTATGGTATCTTTGTATTATAATAAGTTCGAACTTTGTAGGAAGAGATTGAGGAAGTAGGAGGAGAAATCATGAGCTATAAAGATATATATAACGAATGGCTTAATAATCCATATTTTGATGAAGCTACGAAGGCAGAACTTCAGGCTATTAAAGATGACGAAAAGGAAATTGAAGACAGATTTTATATGGATTTAGAATTTGGTACTGCAGGGCTTAGGGGAGTTATTGGAGCCGGCACAAACCGAATGAATATTTATGTTGTCAGAAAGGCAACTCAGGGACTTGCAAATTACATCAATAAGATGGGACAGGGAAGCAAGGGAGTTGCAATTGCTTATGATTCAAGAAATATGTCACCTGAATTTGCAGATGAGGCAGCTTTATGTCTTTGTGCAAATGGAATCAAGGCTTACGTTTTTGAAAGTCTCAGACCAACACCTGAATTATCATTTGCAGTTAGATATTTAGGATGTACAGCAGGTATTAATGTGACAGCAAGCCATAATCCGGCAGAATATAACGGATATAAAGTTTACTGGGAAGATGGAGCACAGATTACACCACCTCATGACACAGGAATTATGAGTGAGGTTAAGGCAGTTGCGGATTATTCAGCATGTAAGACAATGGATAAAGAAAAGGCAATTGCTGATGGTTTATACATACAGATTGGTGCAAATGTAGATGATCCTTACATTGCAGAATTAAAGAAACAGGTAAAGAATCAGAAATGCATAGATGAAATGCAAAAAGATATCAAGATTGTTTATACACCACTCCACGGAACAGGAAATATTCCGGTAAGACGTGTGTTAAAAGAATTAGGATTTGAAAATGTATACGTAGTAAAAGAACAGGAATTACCTGATGGTAATTTCCCAACAGTAAGTTACCCTAACCCTGAAGCTGATGAATGCTTTGCGCTTGCAAAGAAAATCGGTGATGAAGTAGGAGCAGATTTACTTTTAGCTACAGACCCTGATGCAGACAGACTTGGAGTATATGTAAAAGGTGATAAACCAGGAGAATATCATGTACTTACAGGAAATATGTCAGGATGCTTATTAGCAGAATATGAACTTAGCCAGATGAAGGAAAATGGAACATTACCTGAAGATGGAGCTTTAATTAAGACTATTGTTACAACAAATCTTGCAAATGGAATTGCAAAATATTATGGAGTAAATCTTATCGAAGTACTTACAGGATTTAAGTACATCGGAGAACAGATTCTTAAATTTGAAACAACAGGAAAAGGACATTACTGTTTTGGATTTGAAGAAAGCTATGGTTGCTTAATCGGAACTCATGCAAGAGATAAAGACGCAGTAGTTGCATCAATGGCACTTTGCGAAGCAGCAGCTTATTATAAGTCAAAAGGAATGTCATTATGGGATAAGATGATTGAAATGTACGAAAGATATGGATATTGCATGGATGGAGTACAGTCATTAACATTAAAGGGTAAAGAAGGAATTGAAAAGATTCAGAATACTCTTGAAAAATTAAGAAAAGACGTTCCAACAGAATTTGACGGACTTAAGATTCTTTCAGCAAGAGATTACAGAGAAGATGTAATTAAAGATATGGTAACAGGAAAAACAACTAAGACAGGTTTACCTAAGTCAAACGTACTTTACTATGATTTAGAAGATGATGTATGGGTATGTATCCGTCCATCAGGAACAGAACCTAAGTTGAAATTCTATTACGGTGTAAAGGGTACAAGTTTTGAAGATGCACAGGAGAAACTTGATAAGCTAGGCAAATATTTACTCGATATGGTTAACTCAATGCTTTAAGCCGTAAATATAACTAATATTTATTTGTAAAGACTAATTTATGTTATAAAAATAAAAGCACTATAATATATTCTTAATAAGAATTATTGTGGTGCTTTTTTTATGGCAAAATGTAGAATGGTTTTAGCATTTACTGTTATTTTGGTGGGCATTTGCTTATGCTCCTGTAAAATAGAAAAAATAAGCAGCAAAAAAACGAAGGATGTTGAATACACAATTGTTCCTGAAAATGAAATACCACAGGAAGTAAAGAAAGTAATAGATGAAAAGAAAGGCTCGGAATTTAAATTGGCCTATACTGATCCTGAATACACATATATTCTTATAGGATATGGAAAGCAGGATTATCAGGGTTACTCAATTATTTTAAAGAAACTATATGAAACAACAAATTCAATATATGTACAAACTAAATTTAAAGGTCCTAAAGAATATTCAAATATACAATCAGAAACATTTCCGTACATAGTAATAAAAATAGAATCCACGAATAAAAATATAATATTCGCAGAATAAAAATAATGGGAGGGCATATGGAATTAGTTAAAAATAATGTATATTTGAGAAATAAGGCAGGGCAGGCTGCTAACAAAATGTATGTAAATGAAGAAGTGAATGTATCAGAGGTTTTTCCGGAAATTTACAATATTGTAAGGGAAAAAACAGAAATTCAATTGGATAAAGTTACACCCGAAACTGACCAGGTCATATTAAATGGATACATAAATTACAATATTTTGTATTATACAAATGATTCAGATATGGTGTATGGAATAGAGGGAGAAATTCCATTTGAGGAAACATTAAGAATTGGAAACACAGATGAAAATAGTATTGTTGATGTGAAAATGGAAGTTGATAGTTCAAATGTGAAACTATATAACTCTAGAAAATTTGCATTAAGGGCAGAAATTTTGATTTCAGCTGTGTCAGAAGGGCTTGAAAGCATAGAATTTCCGGATAAGATGGAAAACAGTAGAGGGATGGAAGTATTAAATGATACGGTAGAAACAATGTCCGTAGTTGCTGAACAAACTGAAAACATACGCATAAAAGAAAGCGTGTATATACCGGGAGTTAAGCCGGCAGCAGATAGAATAGTATGGAAAGAGTTGAAACTTAAAAATGTGACATCAAGAGTAAATGATGGAATGATAAATGTATCCGGTGAAATGTATGTGTTTATTATGTATTTGCCGGAGGAAGCAGATATGCCTAATCAGTGGATAGAAACAACCGTAGATTTTAAGGATAATTTGGAAATGAGTGAAGCTACAGAAGATTTAATTTCATTTATAAATGTGACGCTACAGGATGGAAAAATACATTTAAATGAAAATGAAGAGGGAGAAAATAGGGAACTTTCGATAGACGCAGTTTTGCAATTAGAGATAAAACTTTATAAGGAAAATAAAACTGAAATTTTAATGGATATATATTCACCAACTAAAAATGTACAGACAAAATTAAAAGACGTATGCTATAAAAAATTGCTTGTGAAGAATGCATCCAGAACAAAAACAGTAAAAAAAATTGAACTTGATCAGTCTAAAGGAAATGCTTTGCAGATTTGCAGCAGTACAGCAGATTTGAAAATAGACAATATTGAAATTGTTGATAACGGAATCGTGGCTAAAGGAAAAATGAAAGCATGTATAATGTACATTTCTTCAGATGACAAGAGACCTGTTTGTGCAAAAGAAGACAGCTGGGAATTTGAACACAGAATTGATGCAGACGGCATAAGTAAAGATGATTCATACTATGTTAAATGGCGCGTAGAACAGGTAAATACAAATATGGTAAACAGCAGTGAAATTGAAGTTAAAGCCGTAGTTGCACTTGAAGCTATCGTGTTCAAAAAATGTGATATGCAGGTTATAAATGAAGTTGAAGTAAAAGAGTATGATAGTGAAATGTTAAATGAAGTTCCGGATTTAGTTGGTTATATAGTTCAGAGAAATGATACTCTGTGGAATATTGCAAAATCTAATTTTACAACAATGACACAGATAATTAATGTAAACAAGTTGGAAAACTCCAGAATAAAAGAGGGAGAAAGACTTTTGCTTACGAAAACCTGTAATGAGTAAAAGTAGGATACTTTTGTTTACAAAAATCTTTAATGAATATATGGAGAATACTTTTGCCTAAGTAAACTTGTAATGAGTAAAAGAAATTAGTATACTGATATGGCGTAAGTAGAAGCGTATTTGATTGTTTGAAAGGTTAAGTACAGAATATGGATAAAATTGAATTAAAAGCTTATGGAAAAATAAACATAGGACTTGACGTTATAAGAAAAAGAGAAGATGGTTACCATGATTTGGATATGATTATGCAGACAGTAGGTGTGTATGATGATGTAATAATATCAAGGGAAGATGGCACGCAAACTTATGAAATAGAAGTAAGCACTGATGCAGATATTTTGCCAAATGATAAAGGAAACCTAGCTTTTATGGCTGCAAAAGTATTAATGGAAGCTTATGATATAAAATCAAAAGTTAAAATTCATATAAATAAGAGAATACCTATAGCAGGAGGAATGGCAGGAGGAAGTGCTGATTGTGCAGCTGTATTAAGAGGTGTAAATAAGTTATTTCAATTAGGGCTTACAGATGAACAGTTACAGGAATACGGTGTAAAGCTTGGAGCGGATGTGCCTTATTGCATAGTAGGTGGAACAAAAAGAGCGCAGGGCATAGGTGAAATATTGACAGATTTACCTACACCGCCAAAGTGTTATGTGATAATTGCAAAGCCGGACGCATTTGTTTCAACAAAATTTGTTTACAGCCATATACGCCCGGCGCAGATAGAAAATCATCCTGACATAGATGGAATAATCGAATCTATAAAAGCAGGTGATTTATACGGAATGTGTGAAAAGATTGCAAATGTAATGGAAGATGTAACAATTCCTGAATATCCAATTATTCAGAAGGTTAAGGATATTTTGAAATCAAATGGAGCGGTCAATGCGTTAATGAGTGGAAGCGGACCTACAGTCTTTGGTATATATGATGATGAAGAGAAAGCTAAACAATCAATGGATGCATTATCAGGAAAAGAGTTTGTGAGTCAGCTTTATCTTACAAAATTTATTTAAGCTTTATCTTACGGAATTTATTTAAATAATTTATTTAAAAACGTTAAATATTTGAAGCGGAAAACAGTGTTGTCTTCTGAAATATAACTATAATCTTCCTCGGAGATATTTTCTTTGATAATTTCTTTTGATGATTCGGGAAGAATACCGGAAGATGCATCAACAAAGCATAAAGGTGGATAAAGAACGCACCACCAGTTATGACCTTCTCCACTTCCTATATACATTGTATAAGAAAGATAAGTGCCGGAAGGAAATGACATATCGCCGTATTTTTTAACCGGGAAATCATCTAAGCCAAATGAGGAAGATATAGCGTAATCATAGCCATTATTTTTTATGACAGTGTTAGCTATTTTCTTTAAATCTTTATCGTGAGAGGCAATGAATTGTTTGGCATCTTCTAAAGAAGTGAATTCAGAAGAATGCTGATTCATATAGCCGACAACATTGTCTTTGACTTTCAATTTTAAATTTTGGTCTGGAATGGTATCGCTATTTGCCTTAACATGGAAACGGATAACACAATTGCTAAGGTCATTTTGCACCTTAGATGATTTTGAATTATGCATAATTGCAAGAGCAAAAAAAGAAACAACAAATATAACAGAAACAAAAAATTTATTTATATGTAACATGTAAATACTCCTCTATAAAAAAATATATAACTATGTGCAAAGTAAAAAAATAAATAATTATGTGCCAAATAAAAAATAAATAACTATGTGCAAAGTAAAAAATAATTATGTGTAAAATAATTTAAATCTAAGTGGGGTTGCGGACTGTTAGAATAAACGATATATATTAATCCGCAATATAATTTATTGCAACAATATTATTTATATAGAGAGTTCCCAAAAAAGAAAAAAATATACATATTTGATAAATAAAGAACAAAAAATAGAAAGAGATAAATAAAAACTATGAATGAAGAAGTAATTATTTCAATAAAAGGATTAAGAGTTACCGAAGACACCGACGAAGATGTAGAGGTTATTACACCTGGAAAGTATTATCTTAAAAATGGAAAACATTATTTGCTTTATGATGAAATTGATGAAGAAAGTGGTAAGACAATTAAAAATATGATAAAGATAACTTCGGAATATGTAGAAGTTACAAAACGAGGAGGCATTAGTTCAAAATTATGCTTTCAGGAAGAAAAGTCTTATCAATCAATTTACAGTACGATGTTTGGTGAATTCCTTATGGAAACAAAAACAGATGCTGTGATGCTTGATGAATCAGATGAAGTTATTGAAGCAACAGTTAAATATGAATTGTTTATTAATGGAAGCAGTGTTTCAACAAATAATATAGTTATTAAAGTTGAAAATAAAGTAAAATAAAAATTTAGAAACTAATATAGAAAAGTGCTAGATTTTACTCATGATTTAAAAATCGAGAAAAGTGCTAGGTTTCGTCTATCCTTGAAAAACGAATAAAAAACAGATTATGTTGTCACAAGTTACAAAAGCAAATGATTAAATGTTGCTTTATGCAAACTGTATTATGACATCATAATCTGTTTTTTATTATAGTTGTTATTTCTTTTTCTTACCAAAGAGACCTTTTTTCTTAGGTGGTTCATATACAGGACCACGGATTCTCTTAAAGTTAGTGATGTAAATTCCGCTTACAGTAGCTTTGATTTCCTGCTTAGGAAGAATCTGGTCAAAAATCTTTCCGTCGCAAATAAGGTTCATAACCTTAGGACCGGCTTTTACTTTTACGATTGGAAGTTTAGCTCTTCTCATGTATTTAGGTGTCTGTTCAACAACGATACTTGGAAGTCCGGCTTCCTTTAATTTCAGTTTCTTTTTATCGATTACTAATAAATTAACTGTCTGAGCATTTGCTTCTAAAGTTTTCTGCTGTTCAGCCTGCTTCTTTTCCGCTTTTCTTCCTAAGAAATATAAAACAACGAAAGCAACAAGTAAAACGGCAATTATTACGATAAGTGTTATTGTAAGTGCCTTCATTACTTACCTCCTATATAAAATTCTTTCAATATTTTAGCATTTAAAACAAAAATTTACAACATAATATAAAAATATGTTGTAAATTAAAGAATCTATTTATTTTCATCAAGAAGTTTAGCTACACATTCCTGAACATGTGAAGTAAGTTCACGTTGTTCAGGTCTGCTTAAATCCTTTGTTTCAATTGGCTTTCCGAAAATGATTTTTACAGTTCCCGGTTTTATTTTTGGAAAATGTTCTTCAAAAATTGCCGCTGAATTAATAATTCCAACAGGAACGATAGGTTTTTTAGCTTTGATGGCCATTTTTAAACTACCCTCTTTAAAAGGAAGCATTTCGTTAGTTTTTGAACGTGTTCCTTCAGGACAGATGAACATTGAAACACCGTTTTGTAAATAGTCAGTACCTTTTTGAATTGTCTTTAAGCCTTTACGTGGATTTTCTCTGTCAAGAAAAAGACAGTTAACAAAGTACATAATCCAACTTAATAATGGAATTTTTTTCATTTCAGCTTTAGCAATGTAACCTGTAGGGCGTTTCATATATTGATATGTAGTAACAATGTCAAAGTAACTTTTGTGGTTTGATGCAAATAAAACAGAAGTATCATCGGGAATGTTTTCTAATCCTTTAACTTTGGTTTTAACACCGCTAATTTTCATTACAATCCAAAATCCAAATTGTACCCATTTTAAACAAATTACGCTTCTAAGATTCATGTTAAACTGCTGAATGATTAATTCAACCAACATAAATGGCAGAGAAACGATTAAATAAATTACCAAAAAGATGGCTAAAATAATAAGTCGCATCATATTATTTAGTATTCTCCTTATATCATTATTGCATTCGTATAATTGTAGTCGCAAATATATTTAGTTGGAATATTACAATTAAAAAAATGCCTTTTATTATTGTAAGTGGAAAGAATGAAAAAATCAATATACACTATATTTGATAATAAAACGAATATATTACGTGAAGTGAAAAACTGAAAGCCACTTTTAACAGATGAAGTGGATTTTAGGTTTACACAAATATACTAATAAGATAGAAAAGACAATATTAAAATAAGAAAAGAAAAAAGATTGATTTACAAAAAAAGCGTTGGAAAATATGCAATTTAAATATAAATAAGAATAAATAAGAGAAAAATGTATTAAAATAACAAATTTATTAGTAATAATATACATTGTAAAGACAGAAAAGTTGGCGAATATGTATAAAACACCCATAAAAACGGTTTTATTTATTGAATATTAAAATTGCGCGTGATATACTATGGTTAACTTGCGAAATAGTCATTTCGCACTATGAAATAGGAGGAGATTAAAATGAAGTTAGTAAAGAAATTTGCAGCAGCTGTAGCAGCAATGGCACTTACAGTTGCTATGACAACATCGTGTTTTGCCGCTAGCTGGGGAAGCTATTTCGGACAGAACGAAGGATGGTATGAAGGAGCATATGGTGAATTAAAGAGCTCAACAGATACAAGCTGGACAGCTAACATGGACGCTATCGGTTGGGGCGGATGCTGGGGAGGTCAGGTATTCCAGCAGAACCTTAAGATTAAAAAAGGCGATGAATATCAGCTTAAGTTTAATATGACATCAAGCAAGTGTGATAAATGGGTATTTATCAAAATCGCAACAAAGGATGATATTGCATACGGTGATTGGATTCAGTTAAAGGCTGGAAAAACAACAAAGTATGATGTTACTTTCAAGGCTAAAGTAGATGCTGATTCAATTTACTTTGGTATCGGTGGTGATTTTGGTGACAGAGCTGAGGGAACAGATCAAGCAAAGGGAGCTATTTACCAGTACTCAAAGACAAAACCAAATGATGGTGATGCTACATACGCTACAGAACTTAAATGTACAGGTTACTCACTTGCAGCAACTAAGGCAGCAAGCACAGATACAGCATCAAATGATAATGCATCAGCAGACAGCACAGATACAACAAGTGCTTCAACAGATACAGCAAGCACAAGCGTAACAGATTCAACAGATACTTCTGCAGTAGCTACAGGTGATTTCGCACCTATCGCTTGCGCAGGTGTTGCAATTGCAGCAGCTTCAGTAGTTGTTATCTTTTCAAAGAAGAGAAAAGAAGCTTAATTAAAAATTAATTGAATTTAATATTTAATAAAAAGATAGAGCAAAATTTGCAAATGCGGTTTTGCTCTATCTTTTTTTGTTATACACAATGAGCCGAATAAAAAAGTTTGTTATACACATGACTGCGTCATGAATAACCACCTCAAATCCGCTGCGCTACTTTTCGGTGATTATACATTCGCCAAATATATAAAATTTTATGTAAACATAAAATTTTATATGTCTGGCTCATTGTGTATAACAAACAATAATAAATAATAACAAACAATAAAAGGCTGAAAGTGGCATAAATAAAGGGTTTTACCACCAAATATCGCAAAAATACAACAAAAAATGTCTATATATAGTAATTGTGAATGATTTAACAAAGAAATGAAACGGTTTTAAATAACAAAGTATACAAGTTTGGGAAAATGAGAAATAACAAAAATGTATAAAATATACAAGAATACGATTTGTAAAATCGTTTTTTTATGTTGATTTGTACATATATGTGTGCTAGAATATGAATTAGGAAATCACGATGTGAATTCTAATGTAGGTGAAATTTTTAAATTTTTTGAAGGAGGAAGTTATAATGAGAAAATTTAGCCGCAAAGCATTAGCTTTATCACTTTGCGTAGTTTTAGGAGCTACAGGTTTTACAGGTTGTGGCGATAAGAAAAATGGAGGCGGTTCTTCTAAGGGAGATAATACTGCAGACATGAGCACAGGCCTCAACAAAGATGCAGAAGGTGACATATCAATCATGGTATGGTCAGGTGATGGTCAGTATTATGAAGATATAGGACATATGGATTGGACAAAGGATGACATTAAAGCACAGAACGTTGCAGCAGTTTATGCAGTAGCTAAGAAGTTTAATGAAACATATCCTAATGTAAAGATTAACCTTTTTGCTAAATCAGGTGATCCTAACCAGGCCGGAACAAACACATGGGATCAGGAAATTGAAAACTTTAAAGTAGACCATGGTAAATATCCTGATATTTGGGCATCAACAGATGTTCCTAATGACATTAAGAAAGGTTTAGTTGCAGATTTATCAGTTTACAAAGATGAAAGTTCATACAAAGCATACAATGAATCACTTATGGCAACAATGAACTATTGGGGATTCCAGGGCGCATTGCCATCATACTCAATTCCTTGGGGTATTTGGGTTAATAAATCACTCGCAACAGAAAACAATATCGATGTTCCTGATATTGATTGGGATATTGATGAATATACAGATTTTATCAAGTCAGCAGATTGTGAAACATTCTGGGGCGACAAGAGCACTCCTGTACGTTTAATTGAAACAGGAACAGAAGATATTAATAAGAGCATCTTAGAGAATGGAACAGTTAATGTTAACTCAGATGCAGTTAAAGACTTGCTTACATATGTACCTGAATGGGCTGAAACAACAGTTGACGTTGCTGAAGGTGCAGGAAATCTTTCAGAAGAAATTGCTAAGGAATGTGGTCAGTACAGCTGGTATTACTTCTGCAACAACAGATTATTAACAGATTCAAATGACCCTTGGTATCTTGCTAGTGCAGCAGATCCTAATGCAAAGAG
>NZ_FR878154.1:18234-43026 GCF_000434315.1 Eubacterium sp. CAG:156
AAGAGCACACTTGGTGTTGTACAGGCAGATGACTTTGATATTTATCCAAGACCGTCTACAGAATATTGTGATAATACAGTAGGAACAGTAGTTGACCCAATCTGTGTACACAATTATGCATTAGATGATAAGAATGCTGAATGGAGTGATTCAGAAAAACAACAGTTATTAGTTGCTTACACATTTGCAACATACTGGACTGGAAGCACAGAAGCTAAGCAGGCAATTGCAGATCAGGAATGGGTTCAGGGTACATCATATAAACCTGCTATGAACGATACATTCCCAGTAGTAACTGGAGATGCATATGATGAACAGATGGATATCTGGTATTCAATCGATTCACATGCAGTTTACAAAGATACAGAAAAATTCCCTGGATTTGCAGAAGTTGTTCGTTTATATAAAGAAGGACAGACATGGGATTACTCAGATAAGACAACTCCGGTATCAATTACAGAAAATGGTGAAAAACAGAGCTGCTTATATGAATGGGAAAACATGTGGGATGAAAATGTAGCAGGCGCATGGCAGACAGACCCTGACTGGGTTGACAATGTAAAATCTAGATTGGCTGACTGGAATACAGCTATGAATAAAGATTTAGAAGCAGCTACAGAACAGTTGAAGGAATCTTTAAAGGAATATTATGGATTCACAGATGCTGATTTTAAATAAAAGCTGATTGTTAACATCATTGCGGAACTACTCACTTGGGCAGTTCCGCTTTTGTAACAAGAAAGAAAGGACAACAATGAAAAAAAAGATTATTAGCGGATTGGTTGCTGTATGTGTCATTGTTGCAGCGATATTTGCATATAAGTTTGCGTTTGGCAACTCCGGTACATATGTTAAAGATCCAAGTGCTACTGAAGTACAAAAGGCGTTTGATACTTTAAACAATGCATATGTAGAAGATGGCACACAACCAGAAAAGTATTACACAGATTTCATTGCTGACAGTTCTCTGAGTACAGGCGAAGGAAAACATATTGCATCAGTAAATGGTGGAATATCAACTGAAGAATATTATCAGCAGAACAAAAACAATGAAAATGTTTCTGAAGAAGTTAAAGAAAATAGTAATCCGATGAAAGAATTAGATTATCAGGATGTAGCTCAATATGACATTTCAGTTGAAAAGAGCGGATTGTACTATTTGTATTTGGATTACACTTCAGTAGGAAGCACAATGTCTAATTACACAGTAAGCGTTAAAATTGATGGTGAACAGAAGTATAATGAAATGAATACAATAAGTTTACCGCTTACATGGAAAGATAAAGATGTTGAAGTTGATAAAGATGGAGTTAAAACATTTCCGTTAGACAGTCACAATGATGAAATGGCTCCAAGCCAGGAAGTTGTTAAAGACTGGAATTTAGAATCTCCTCTTTATAATAATACATATACATCAACAACTCCTTTATGCTTCTATTTAGAAGAAGGCGTAAATACAATCGAAATCGAAAATGTTTCATCAGGCGGCTTGGCAGTTGGAGATTTAGTTGCTGCAGCTGCAGAAGATGACACAGATTCATACGAAGATTATGCTAAGAGTCATAGCAATGAAAAACATATCTCAGATGAAGATGTTCAGATTGACGCAGTATATTATGATACAAAAAATACAACAAGTGCTATTTATGGAACAAGCACAAATTCATCACTTACAAGATTTAACATCGATTATGAAAAATTAAATACATTAGGATGGTCAGAAGCAGGTGCAGAAGTTACATATAAGTTCAATGTAGCTAAGACAGGAAATTATAACTTGGCCTTCCATTATAAAAATGAAAAGAAAGAATTCAGTTCTTTTGAAACAATTAAAATAGATGGAAAAGTCCCATTTACTGAATTAGAAAATTATCAGTTTCCATATGTAGCATCAGGTTGGGACAACCTTACACTCGCTGATGAAGAAGGAACTCCTTATGAAATCTATTTAACAGAAGGTGAACATACAATTACGATTAAACAGGAAAACCAGCCTGTTATGGAAGCGTATAGAGATGCTTTACTTATTGAACAGCATTTGACAGATTTTGAACTAGAAATCACAAAGATTACAGGTACAAATATTGATAAAAACAGAAAATGGAAAATGACTAAATACATTCCTGAGATTAAGGATTATCTTGATGCGTACGAAACATTAATTCAGCATATAAGATTTTTGCTTCAGGATTATTCAGATGGTGGTAATGATGGTGCAGTTCTTACTTATTTAGATCAGGCAGAAGTTTTCATCAAGAATATTTCAAAATATCCGGATGAAATTGCTTTACATAAAACTGATTTAACCGGAGCTGAAAACTCAATATTAAAATCAATGAGTAACTTTACAACAGAAGTTGTAGCTAACAGCATTACACTTGATAGAATTTATGTTTATGGTGATAAGAGCCAGTTAGGAGCAAATAACTCTTCGGTTGGTGGATCACTCTGGGTCGGAATAAAGTCATTGATGAATACATTTACTTCATCTAAGTATTCTACAGATATTGAACAGGCAGGAGACGACGTACTTACGATTTGGTACAACGGTGCTATTACTCACGTAGATTTACTTCAGAAGATGGCTGATACACAGTTCACACCACAGACAGGAATTAAAGTTAAGATTGCAACAATGCCTGATGTAAATAAACTTACATTAGCTATTGCAGCTGATAAGACACCTGATATGGTATTAGGACTTGCTTCTTACGTGCCATTTGACTTATCAAGCCGTGGTGCTTTATATGATATGACACAGTTTGATGATTTCTGGTCAGTGTCAAAGAGATTCCCAACAGGAAGTTTTGTTTCATATGTATATAATGAAGGAGTTTATGCTATTCCTGAAAGAACAGATTTCAACGTTATTGCATATAGAACAGATATATTTGACAACTTAGGAATTCAGGTTCCTGATACATGGGATGACTTAATTGAAATATTACCTACACTTCAGAGATATGGTATGAATTTCTATCATAATATTTCTCTTGGTACAACAGGTTACAAGTGGTTCTATCAGACAGCTCCAATGATTCTTCAGAATGGCGGACAGCTTTACAAGCAGAATGAAGATGGAATTGTAACAACAGGTATTGATACAAAAGAATCAGTTAAAGGATTACAGGTATTAGGAGACTTATTTACAAAATACTCACTTGATACATCAGTACAGAACTTCTTTAATTCATTTAGATATTCTACATTGCCAATTGGTATTATTGGTATGGAAGATTACACATTGATTAACAATGGTGCACAGGAATTAGAAGGACAGTGGGATATTGCTCCATATATCGGAACAAAGAGAACTGATGAAAATGGAAATGAATATGTAGACAGAACATTCGTAGCAAATGGTTCAGGCGCTTCTATATTTAAATCGTCTAATAAGAAGGAACAGGCTTGGAAATTCCTTAAATGGTGGACAAGTCAGGATGTTCAGGTTGAATATACAAACACACTTCGTTCTACATACGGTAAGACATATTTCTGGCTTTCAGCAAATATTGAAGCTTTAAAAGCTAACCCAATGGATGAAGCTGATAAGCAGGTTATTTTAAATCAGATGAATTATGTAACTGATGTAACAAGAACACCGGGTCAGTACTTACTTGAAAGAACAATTTCAAATATATGGACAACAATGGTATTCGATGGAACAGCGGCACAGGTTGCAGTCGATGAAGCAAAGGTTGATGTAAACAGAGAAATTATTCGTAAGATGCAGGAACTTGGATACTACGATGAAGATGAAGTGATGGTTAAGAAATTCAAACTTCAGGGTTACGATTGGATTAAAGAAAATCAGGATGCGGCAGCACCGGAAAAGGAGGAGTAAAAGATGGCTAAAACAATAGCAGAGCGCAATCATAAAAAACACGCATCTGGCGAAGGATTTAAAATCTTTTTACTTTTCCTTCCATATGCACTTTTATTTATAACATTTATTTTACTTCCTATTATAATAGCTATGGGATTGTCATTTACATATTTTGATGTAATTAACGCTCCAAAGTTTGCGGGATTACATAACTATATAACATTGCTCACGGGTGATGAAGTATTTATGAAGTATGTATTACCTAATACTGTATTGTACGCTATTGTAGTAGGTATTGGAGGATATATATTATCTTTCTTAATGGCTTGGTTACTTGCTCAGGTAACACCAAGAATCAGAACAGTATATGCTTTGGCTATGTACACACCTTCAATGGTAGGTCAGGTTTTGATTACAGTAATTTGGAAGACAATCTTCTCTGGTGATCAGACGGGTTTAGCTAATGCATATTTGCAGAAATTTGGAATAATTGATCAGCCAATTCAATGGTTAATTTCATCAGATTACTTTATGCCGATTATGATTTTCGTATCATTATGGTCATCAATGGGTATTGGATTCTTATCAATGCTTTCAGGTATTTTAAATATCGATCAGGAATTATACGAAGCAGCTTATGTGGATGGTATAAAGAACAGAGCACAGGAAATCATTTACATTACAGTCCCATCAATGAAACCACAGATGTTATTCGGTGCGGTTATGGCGATTGTAAATGCGTTTAACATGGGATGGATTGGTGTTGCTTTAGCAGGTGCCAACCCAACACCGGATTATTCAGGACAGTTAATTGCTAACCATATTGATGATTATGCATTCTTACGTTATGAAATGGGTTATGCAGCTGCAATCTCAGTAGCATTACTTGCTTTAGTATGGATTTGTAGCCAGGTAGCAAATAAGTTGTTTACTGAAAAAGATGAATTTTAAAAGGGAGGAGAAATAGAATGGCAAATTTTCAAGGTAATAGAATTAACCCAACAAGATTTTCAACAGGGCAAATAAAATTCCACATTATTGCATTTCCATTGTCAATATTTATGATACTCCCTGTAATTTTTATAATATGTCAGGCGTTTAAGCCTTTAGGTGAATTGTTTAGATTCCCACCAACAATTTTTGTTCACAATCCAACATTGGATAACTTTAAGAATCTGTTTAACTTAGCAGGAGCTACAGGTATTCCAATGTCAAGATACTTTTTGAACTCACTTATTGTAACAGTTCTTACAGTAATCTTGAATGTAATTATTACAATAATGGCAGCATATGTATTCTCAAAAAAGAAATTTAAGATTAAAGGTGCTTTATGGGAAATCAACCAGGCAGCCCTTATGTTCGTAATGACAGCTGTTGCCATTCCAAGATTTATTATTATTGTTAAATTAGGAATTTACAATACATGGCTTGCACATATTTTGCCTTTGATTGCAATGCCGGTAGGTTTGTTCTTAGTTAAGCAGTTCGTTGATGGTATACCTGATGCTTTAATAGAAGCAGCCGTAGTTGATGGCGCAGGAGATATTACTATTTTAAGAAAAGTTATTATTCCATTAACAAGACCTGCTTTGGCTACATCTATTGTGCTTACATTCCAGGCAGTATGGAACAACGTAGAATCATCAAACAACTACATTACAAATGAAACATTGAGAACATTAAACTACTATGTAAACTCTATCAGTGTTAATAACGTAGTTGCAGCGGCTGGTATTTCAGCAGCAGCTTCGATGATATTGTTTGTACCTAACTTGATTATCTTTATCTGTATGCAGTCTCAGGTTATGAACACTATGAGCCATTCAGGTATTAAGTAAGGAGGACCGGAAGATGAAGAGAAATATGAAGAAACCATTAGTGTTTATAATGGCATTAATGATGATGATAATGACAGTTCTTCCGGTTAGTGCATCCCAGGCTACAAGTTATACATACACTTTGGATGATAACAATGAGCGTGTAAGAACACAGGATGCTTACTTGCCAGATAGAACAATTACTAATTTAGGATTGAAAAATCCTTCAGACATAATAATTGATGAAAACAATATTATGTACATCTGCGATACAGGAAATACAAGAATTGTAATATACGATTTAAATTCAGAGAAGGTTTTACATATAATCTCAGGTGATGATGATATTTACAAGGGAACAGATTTCAAAGGATTTACAACTCCTAAGGGTATATTCCGTACAGATGATGGAACACTTTATGTTGCTGATGGCGGAGAAAAAGCTGTTTTCAAATTTGATTCAAATTACAATTACTTGACAGCATTTGAAACTCCAACAGCTCCAATATTTGGTGACACAAACTACGAACCAAGTAAAGTGGCAGTTGATAAAGGTGGAAACATCTTTATCGTGTCAGAAGGTGTTAATACAGGTATAATTCAGTTGAGTTATACAGGTGAATTTCTTGGATATTTTACATCAAATAAAACAAGATTGACACCACAGCAGGCATTCTTGAAAGCTATTTATACAAAAGAGCAGGAAGAAAAATCTGCACTGTTAAACACAGCACCACCTACATTTTCTAATATTTATGTTGATGAGACAGGTACTGTTTATACAACAAGTATGGGAAAAGGTGATGACTTATTAAAGAAACATAGTACAAACGGTGGAAACATGTTCCAAAACGCTGTTGCGGCGCATGCAAGTTTGACAGATGTTTCAGTTGATGACAGAGGAATAATTTATGCAAGTGATACTACAGGATATATTACAGTTTACACAAAATCAGGAGAATTGATTTTTGATTTTGGCGCAAATGTAAAGAACCTTGATATTTCAGGTTTATTCTCATCACTTACAACAATTGCTACAGATAATAATTATAATATTTGGACAGCAGATGGAGATAAAGGATATTTACAGTCATTTATTCCAACAGATTATGCTAAGACAATTTATAAAGCCTTAGATGAATATGAAAATGGTGAATATGCAGCATCACTTGAAGACTGGTCAACAGTTCTTCGATTAAACCAGATGTCAGTACTTGCACACAATGGTGTAGGTAAAGCATATTACAATGCAGAAGAATATTCAGACGCAATGGAACATTTTGAAATTGCCGGAAACAGAAACGATTATTCAAATGCATTCTGGGAAGTTCGTAATGAAGTAATTCAGAACAATTTATGGTGGGTAATGCTTATCATCTTTATTCTTATTGTTGTAAAAGTATTGATTGTTTTAATTGACAGAAAGAAAGTATTAAAGAAGAAAAAGAGAGCCCTCGGTAAGAAGTTAAAAGAAGTGCCTGTAATTGGAGAGTTAGGATATGCATTTAAGATATGTAAACACCCAATTGACAGATATTATGATATCCGTGTAGGAAAGAATGGTTCAGTTATCGCTGCAAGTATTATATACATAGTATTCTTTATTGTTTATATGATTTATAAGACAAGCAAAGGATTTATTTATCAGTACACAGATATTGAAGATATGGATATCAGCGCAGTAGTAATCGGTTTCTTCGCAATCGTAATTTTATTTGTTATTTGTAACTATCTTGTTACATCAATTACAGATGGTGATGGAACATTTAAGCAGGTTTATATGATTCCTGCATATGGTGCAATTCCTGCTTTAATATCAATGATAGCAGTAATTGTTATGTCTTATGGTTTGACATATAATGAAGCATTCATTCTTACAGTAATCTTAATTGTTGGTATCGGCTGGTCATTAGTACTGGTATTCCAGGGATTATCAACTGTACATGATTACAGTTTTAAAGAAACAGTAGTAAGTTTGATTATTACATTTGTATTTATGCTCATTGCAGCAATCGTAGTACTTATCGTAATTATCATGTGGGAACAGTTATCAGGCTTCTTAATTACAATAGGAAAGGAGATTATAAGAAATGTTACAGGTAAATAAAAAAGTTATAAATAAAATAATATCAGCATCTCTCATAACAGTCCTTTCAGCAGGAGTTGCAGTAAATGGTTCCTATCTTAATACAAACAGAGATACAAGAAAGGCACCTGAAAGATCAAAGTCAGCAATGAGTGTTTCTTCAGCTTTTGAAAAAATATATGAGTCTGATAAGGTTGCATATTATTATAGAGAAGACAGAGATATATTTGCTATTGAAGATAAGGCAACAGGATATGTCTGGAAAACAGGTTTAGACGTTCCGTTTAAAAAGCAGGTTGAAGATGCTAAAGATGCAGTAAATGGTGAAGGCCATTATACAGTTGAAAGACTAGCAGAAAAATGGAAAATGACTAAAGTTCAGGTTAGAGAAATTGCCAATACTCCAATTGAAGAATCAATGAATGAACAGTACACTGGAATTGCTAATTCATTAATTTCAATTGAATGTTTCAAAGGAAGCGGAGAAAGTATGACAACAACTACATACGCTTCAGCATCATATGATGATAAAGATGGTGATTCATCACTTGAAGAAGTAAGTGGTTCTAATGGAAAACAGTGGAAATTAAATGCTGTATTTGATAAAGCTGAAATTGGTGTTGAAGTTATGATTACTTTAGGTGATGACGGAAGCATCAATTACAATATTCCTTACGATGGAATTTCAGGTAAGGGTATTAAGAAACTTTCATCAATATCAATTACTCCTTTCTTAGGAGCAAGTGGTGGTGTACAAACTGTATATAATGAAAAAGAAAAAGATTGGACAGACCTTCAAAAAAAATATTTAACACCTGGTTATGTATTTGTACCTGATGGAAGTGGAAGTTTAATCAGATTCGCAGAAAATACATCAAAGTTCAGTGATTACACAGGAGATGTTTATGGAAGTGATTTATCAAGTTATATGTATTACTACAGTGCACTTGATGATTCAGTTCCACTTGAAGATCCGGTAATGCCTGTATTTGGCGTTTCACAAGGTGATGGAACTCAGTCAGCGTTTGTTGCATATGCAGATAGTGGCGATGAATTTATGACAATTATTGCAACTCCATCATCTACGGACAAGAATAAAATCAGATATACATATGCATATCCTAAATTCTCTTACAATACAGAATTCTACCAGGTTACAAACCAGGCAGGTGATGCTTATCGTAAGACTCAGGATAAGGCAAATGAATTTGATATTGATATGACATACGATTTCCTTTACGGAGATGGAAGTAACGGCGAACCTGCAGCTGATTATACAGGAATGGCAAAAGCATACAGAGAACATCTTATCGAAGAAGGAATATTGACAGTTAAGGAAGATGAAGAGGGAGATATCCCAATGAGAATTGATTTCTTAATGTCAGATTCTAAAAAAGGTGTATTTGGAACACAGGAAGTTGCCGTAACAACAACAGATGATGTTAAGAAAATTTTAGATAAGTTAATTGGAGATGGAATAACAAATATTAATTCAGGTCTTATGGGATGGCAGAAAAATGGTGAAACATTAGCAAAACCAAGTGATTGGAAGTTCTCAAAGGACATTGGTAAAAAAGGCAAATTCAAAGATCTTATGAAAGAATTTAGCGACAAGGAAATTGATATTTCATTCTCAAGAGATTTCGTATCAATTAACAGTAAGATGATTAACTACTATGGAAATGCAGCTAAGCATTTAAATACTCAGTATTTAACAGTAGATAAATCAAAAGTATTGCCTGAAAACTCACCTGTAACTGACTTTAGTTTTGCATTACCTACAAAGTCAGCAAACTGGTTGACAAGTTTATACGAAAGAATTAGTGATTACAATAATTCAATAACAGTTAAAGGTATTTCAAATACATTATTAAGCTCACATAGCAGTACAGGACCTACAACAACTGTTACACAGGCAATTAACTTATATGAAAAAGCATTTGAAAAAATTAAGAAGAATGGGGCAACAGTTAATATGGATAGCCCAAATCAGTACTTATGGAAATATACAGACCGTTACTTACAGTCACCTGTAGGAACATCTCAGTATGTATATGAAACTGATTCAGTTCCTTTCTTACAGATGGTATTAAATGGAACAATGGAAGTATACGCACCATATTCAAACTTCTCATTCTATTCACAGGCTGACATGTTGAAGATGATTGATTATAATATTTCACCTTCATTCGTGTTAACACAGAAGCCTTCATACTTACTTGCATCAACAACATCGTGTGATTACTACTCAACAGAGTTCGATCAGTATGAAGATTTGATTAATACAATTTACACAACAGTAAATGATGTGTTATCAAAGGTTAAGGGATGCGAATGGATTGGAAGAAAAGTATTAGATGATGGTGTAATTGCTAATGAGTACACATCAAATGATGGAGAAAAGACAGTAATCATCAACTATACAGATGAAGAAGTAACAATAAACGGTGAATCAGTTCCTGCCCAGAGTGCAGCAGTAATTGAAGGAGGTGTAAATTAATGGCAGACGAAAATAAGATTGTAACACCTTCAGATATTGAAGAAGCAAAGACAGAAACAGTAGATACACAGACAACTGCTACAGTGGAAAACACTGTAGCAGAGAAAGATGAAAAAGTTGAAAGTGTTGTTACAGATGAAGAAATTGCATCTGTAGAAATAACTCAACCACAGAAAGCCCAAAGTTCAAGTCTTCGAGCTCAGATGAAAAGTCTTAGAGACGAAGAAGAGGAAGAAGCTAAAGAAAAAGAAGAAGAAAAATCTCAGCCGGAAGAAGAACCTGTCCGTGGTGATTCCATAATAGAAGAAAAACTGGCTAAGATTGAAAAAGAAGAAAAAATGAGCAAAGCAGAAGCCAGAGCAGAAAAGGCAGCATTAAAGGCTGCAGAAAAAGCTGCAAAGGAAGAAGCAAAAGCCGTAAATAAAAAAGAAACTAAACAAAAGAAAGTACAGCCAAAGGAAAAAGGCAAAAAGAAAATGCAGACATATCAGCATAGACAGAATAAATATGGATATGCTTTTATGGCACCTTGGATTGTAGGATTTTTACTTTTTACATTATTCCCGTTTGTTGCAACTATTTTCTTGAGTTTTATGAACGTTAAGAAAGCAGCAACAGGTTATGTACTTAAGTTTGCAGGAATTAATAACTATATAACAGCGTTTATTAAGAACTCAGATTTCTTACCAGCGTTACTTAGTTATTTGAAGATGATAATTCCATATACATTCATTGTAGTTGTATTATCATTTATCATTGCGTATCTTCTTAATAAGATTAAGACAGGTAAGGGATTACTTAGAACAATTTACTTCCTGCCCGTAATTATTATGTCAGGTCCTGTAATGTCACAGTTACTTGATGTACAGAATGCGGCAGCAGAAGCTACACAGAAAGTAAGTGGTGCAGTTGATGCGGCTGATCAGTACTCAAACATCTTCATTATGCAGATGATTCAGAGTTACTCAGCACCATTAGCAACAACACTTGCTCAGGTATTTGATCAGTTATCAATAATTTTATGGTTTACTGGTATCCCAATCGTTTTGTTTATTAACGGTTTGCAGAAAATTAATGTAAGTATTTATGAAGCAGCTAAGATTGACTCAGCTAATGCTTGGCAGATAATGTGGAAGATTACAATTCCAATGTTAAGACAGATTGGAATGATTATTACAATCTTCACAGTAATTCAGTTAGGTACTTACGAAGCTATCAACCCTGTATACACCTTGATTCTTGAACAGACCGGTGATACGGCGAGTGGTTTAGGATATGCAGCAACATATGCATGGATTTACAGTATAATCGTATTAATAATTGTAGGATTTGTTTTATTGTTATTTAAGGAAAGAAAGCCAAAAGACATTAAAGACAGAAAGAGACAGGAAAAGAAATTGGCTAAACTTGAAAAACAGCAGATGAAGAGATTAAAGAAACAAAACAGATATGCAAAGAAGGAGGCAAAGAAATATGGCAAGTAAAAATGATCAATCAGTTATTGATTTGACTAAAATGAATAAGTTTAGTTTTGCAAAATTAAAGAAATTAAAAGCTGTTCATGTTATTTCTAAAATTGCTATATATTTCCTTCTTATTTGTATAGGATTTGTATACTTAGAGCCGATATTTGAAATGATATCAAAATCAATCATGTCAGCTAAGGATTTGATTGATCCATCAATTACATGGATTGCAAAGCATTTTACATTAAGCAACTTTAAAGAAGCAGCAAATACTTTGGATGTAAGTCATTCATTGATTAACTCAATTTGGGTTTCAGCATTGTTTGCACTTGGTCAGACTATTGTTTCTGCTACAACAGGATTTGCTTTATCAAGATATTCATTTAAAGGTAAAGGATTATGGTTTGGAATGATAGTATTAGCATTTATCCTTCCGGTACCACTCCTTACAGTACCTAGAATTATCATGTTAGATTCATTAAATACTGCAATCGGTGTTAAATTAATAGGAACTATCATTCCACAGCTTTTAATGTCTATTTTAGGACAGGGAACATATTCAACAATTTTGATTTTGATTTTCTATAACTTCTTCAATATGATTCCAAAATCATTAGATGAAGCAGCTATGATTGATGGTGCTGGAGCATTAAAGGTATTCTATCATGTAGCAATCAGATTATCACTTTCAACAATTCTTGTAGTATTTATGTTCGCATTCGTATTTAACTGGAATGAAACATATTCAACAAGTACATTGATGCGTAATTCAATTGAGTTGGTACCAAATCAGTTAACATTATTTGATAACAATCTTACAACTAGCGATGTAGGTAGTGTAAATGAAGCAAGTAAGATGGCGGCAACATTAATTTCAATAGCTCCATTGTTATTGTTATATGCACTCGTACAGAGACAGTTTATTGAAGGTATTGAAAACGCAGGTATTACAGGAGAATAAAAATGAAACGAAAACTGACAGCAATATGTATGATATTCGCCACAGCTTTTGCTGTGGTGGCCTGCCAGTCTTCTGATAAAAGCCAAACAAATAATACGAAAGATAAAACAGAGACTCAGACAGTCAAAGAAAGAATAGCAAATAGTATTCCGGACAGATATGATGATTACGGTGAAACAAAACCGGCTGATTATTATGTCAAAGCAGATGGATTTGATTATGACTATAGCAATTTGAATTACAAACTTGTATGGTCAGATGAGTTTGATTATGAAGGACTCCCTGATGAAAGCAAATGGACTTACGATATAGGTAAAGGCCAAGGCGGTTGGGGAAATGGCGAACTGCAAAAATACACAGACAAAGGAAATGCCTGGGTAAAAGATGGTAAGCTTACAATCGAACTTAGAAAAGAACAGGATGAATTCGGGAAAGATATGTATACGTCAGCCCGAATTAAAACAAAAGGAAAAGCTGATTTCCGATATGGTAAATTTGAAATTAAAGCAAAATTACCTAAAGGAAAAGGAACATGGCCCGCGATATGGATGCTTCCATCAAGTACTACTGAATATGGTGGATGGCCTATGTCAGGAGAAATTGACATAATGGAACATGTTGGATATTTGCAAAATATTATTCATTCAAATGTGCATTGTCAAAAATACAATGGATTGGATGGCTCTAATAAAGGTTGGGCAAAAAAAGTCGAGGGTGTTAGCGAAGAATTTCATACATATGGATTCGAATGGCTCCCGGACAAATTAATATTTACCGTGGATGGTGAAACAATATTTACTTACGATCCCGATGAATATGTTGGAAATAGTAAAAATGTAACAAAAGATGAATGGCCTTTTGATAAGGAATTTCATCTTATAATGAATATAGCTTACGGCGGAAGCTGGGGTGGAAGTTCAGGAACAGATGATGAATGCCTTCCACAGCAGATGCAGGTAGATTATGTTCGTGTATATCAAAGCGACGTTATAAGCGCTTTGGCAGAAAAAGAAAAATAGGAGGCGCAAATGAAAGCAATGAAAAAAATCGCATCAGTTGTTTTATCATTATTAATGGTTGTTTCTATAATTGGTGTTATGCCAACTCAAACAGATGCAGCTATCAAGGTTTTGACAGGCAAAAAGACAACTATTTCAATAGGCGAATCATATGGTATCGCTACATTAGCAAAGGGAGTTAAATACTCTACAAGCAATAGCAAAGTTGCTTCAGTTAACAGCAAAGGTTCAGTAAAAGGTAAAAAAGCCGGTATTGCAAAAATTAAATTATCATCAAGTGCCGGAACAGCAACAGTTAAGGTTACTGTTACACCAACTAAGGTAAAAGGTGTTAAGGCTAGCATTGCTTCAAGTACAGAAACAGCTTCAAACGTTACTGTATCTTGGAAGAAAGTAAAAGGAGCAACAGGTTATTATATCTACAAATCAACAAATAAGAACAAGGGATTTAAGAAGGTTGCTACAGTAAAAAAAGGTAAAAAAACAAAAACTACAATTAAGAATGTAGCCGGTGGTGCAACATATTACTATAAAGTAAAAGCTTATGCTAAAGCAGGCAAAAAAGCAATTGCTAGTAGCGAATATTCAAATGTTGCAAGCGTAAAAACTTGGAAGTTGACTTGGTCAGATGAATTTAATGGAACAAGTTTAGACCTCAATTCATGGAAATATGAAACAGGAGCAAATGGATGGGGTAATGAAGAATTTCAGGATTATACAGAAGGAAAGAACATTAAATTTGAAAATGGTTGTTTAGTAATTATTCCTAGAATGGAATATGATTTAGTTGCTAAGAAACCTGTATATTGCTCATCAACAAGAATTAATACTAAAGGTAAAAGAGAATTTACTTATGGTAGAATGGAAATAAGAGCAAAGGCATCTAAAGCAAAAGGTACTTGGTCAGCAGGATGGATGCTTGGAGCAAACAATGATACAAAAACATGGCCATTATGTGGTGAAATTGATATTTTAGAAGCAATGAACGGTGGAGTTCCACAGACAATCCATTGCCCATATTTTAATAACCAGTCAACATCTCATGGAAATAAGAATTATGACACAGGTCTTACACAGGCTACTGCAGCAGCAGATTTCCATACATATACAGCAGAATGGAATGAAAATTCAATCACATTCATGGTAGATGGAAGAGTAGTTGGTGTATATGATCCTTCAAAATTCAGTGCAAGTATTTTCAATGAAGCTTGGGTATTTGATCATTCATTCTTCTTCATTCTTAACTGTGCAATCGGTGGTAACGCTGCAGGAACAGTTACAACAAATGGATGGACATTAACAGGAACAAATGGAAATATTCAGACATATGAAGACTACTATTATGTTGACTATGTAAGAGTATATCAGTAAGATAAAATTGACTGTCACCCGTTAAGTGGCGGGTGACAGATATAATAAAACCTTAGGAGGGAATAACATGGTTACAATTAAAGATGTTGCTAGAGAAGCAGGAGTTGCAATATCTACGGTTTCTAATGTATTTAACAATGCTGACATCGTAAGTGAAGATACAAAACAGAAAGTATTAGAGGCGGTTGAAAAATTGCATTATATCCCTAATATGAATGCAAAGTTATTAAAATCTAATAGAAAGAATACAATAGGATTATTTGTAACAAGTTTACAGGGAGATTTCTATAAGGTTTTAACACAGGCAATTCATTTGCAATGCAAATTAAACGATTACTTATTAAACATATATGTAAGTAATGACAACTCACCGGATGAAATATATCGTATGATAATTGCATCAGGCGTAGCAGGAGCAATAATTTATCATGAAGATTTAACAGGCGATTATGTAAAGCGAATTGCAACAGTTAATATTCCAATGGTATTTATTGATAGAAATTGTAAGGGAAAAAATATTTCAGGAGTATTTGTAGATGACAAATTAGGAGCATCTATGGCAGTTGACCATTTGATTAAACTTGGTCATAAGAGAATCGGTTACATGCATGGTAACGAAAGCGGTGACGATGAACATCGTTATGCCGGATATGCGGAGATGATGGAAAAGAACAATCTCCCAATCGATAAGGAATTAGAAGTCAGAGGATATTATGAGGAATCACTTGCGTACAGTGAAATGAGATCACTGTTATCAAAAGGAATTGATATCCCGGATGCTATGTTCTGTGCAAATGATGAAATGGCATGGGGCGTTATTCAGGCATTTCAGGATATCGGTGTGAGAGTACCTGAAGATGTAAGTGTTATCGGATATGATGACAGTACAATTAGTCCTTATTATGGAGTACCTCTTACAACAGTACACAGCCCAATTGCAGAAATGGGTAGTGTAAGCGCAAATGAGCTTTTCAGATTGCTCAAATCAGATGATGATAAGAATGGAACAGTAACTAAATTATCACCCAAAATGGTTTATAGAAGCTCATGTGGTAGAGCAAAAGAAAGATAAAAAAGAAAATTATTAGCGTAAGCATAAAGATAAATATAATGATGAAAAAGGAGTAATAAAATGAGTAACTACAGACTTGAAGGTAAGACTTTTGTTATAGATGATTATGATAGAATGCCGGCTTTTTCAAGCTTTTTGCCAGGTCTTGCAGGTGTTAAAGGAATTCCAATGTGGACATTCTACACTAACAGAGGACAGGGAATGAATAGTTTTGGTATTGGCAACAAGGGAAATGCCATTATGGAATTTAACTCAGCTAATACAGCATTTGAAAACACACAGGTAAAAGGTTTTAGAACATTCTTAAAAATTGATGGACAGTACTATGAACCATTTTTCCAGTATGAAGATGATGCAAAACGTTCAATCAGAATGAATAAAAACAGTTTCAAGATTATTGAAAATAATACTAAATATGGTATTGAGGTTACAGTAAATTACTATGTACTTCCAAATGAAAGTATCGGAGCTCTTGTAAGACAGGTTTCTGTTAAGAATACAGGAGATAAGGCTAAGAACATCGAAATCGTAGATGGTCTTCCAAAGATTATTACATACGGAATTGCAAATGGTGAATTTAAGGAAATGTCTAACTTATTTAAAAGCTGGGCAGACATTAAGAACCTTGAAAACAAAGTTCCATATTATACACTTAGAGCTTCAACAAAGGATTCAGCTGAAGTATCAGACGTTGAAGGTGGTTACTACTATTTAACAATTAAGGATAATGAATTACAGGACGTAATCTATGATGTAGATACAGTGTATGGTTATGATTTATCTCTTATGAAACCTGTTAATTTTGTAGAAGGTGGAATTGATAAAGTATTAGCAAAGAAACAGTGTTTTGCTAATAAAGTACCTTGTGGATTTACTCCATTTAAGGCAGAAATTAAAGCTGGGGAAGACTTCTCATTCTCAACAATGATTGGTTTTGCAGGTTCAGTTGAACAGATTAATGCTAAACTTGCAGATTTCACAGTACCTGGTTATTTAGATAAGAAATTTGAAGAAGCAGAAGAATTAGCAGATAGCTTCACTTCAGATATTAAGACAAAGACAGCAGCTGGAATATTTGACCAGTATGTAGAACAGTGTTACTTAGATAACTTCTTAAGAGGTGGATATCCATATGTATTAAACAAAGATGGAAATAAGTCAGTAATTCACTTGTTCAGTAGAAAACATGGTGACCCTGAAAGAGATTACAACTTTTTCTCAATCGCTGCTGAATATTATTCACAGGGTAATGGTAACTTCAGAGATGTATCTCAGAACAGAAGAAATGATGTATTCTTCAAGAAGGACGTTGGTGACTTCAATGTTAAGACATTCTTTAGTCTTATTCAGGCAGATGGATACAATCCACTTGAAGTAAGACCAAGTCTTTTCAATGTAATTGAAGGAAAAGAAGATGAAGTTCAGGCTTATGTTGAAGAATCAATTAACGGTGATGCTACAGCAATTAAGGAAATTGTTGCAGGTAAATTTACACCGGGACAGATTTCAAACACAATTGCAAAACTTCAGTTAGAACTTAAGATTGATGACGGAGAATTCATTGCAAATATTTTAAATAACTGTGATCAGAACATTGAAGCTGGATTTGCTGAAGGTTATTGGAGTGATCACTGGGATTACAATATGGATTTAGTAGACAACTACTTAAGCATTTTCCCAGATAAGATTGATGAGTTCTTATTCGAAGACAAAACATATAAATTCTATGACAGTGTAGCAACAGTTGTACCACGTGATGAAAAATACGTAATTAACAACAAAGGTGCTGTACGTCAGTATGGTATGGAAGTTGAAGATGAAGAAAAACTTGCAAGACCTGGATTTAATAAATGGGCTACAAACTGGTTACAGACAAAAGACCAGAAGCCATATATGACAACATTATCAGTTAAGATGATTATTTTAGCACTTAGCAAATTCGCTCAGCTTGATGTTGACGGAATGGGTGTTGAAATGGAAGGTGGAAAACCGGGATGGAATGATGCCATGAACGGACTTCCTGGATTATTTGGTTCAGGTACACCTGAAACATTTGAATTAAAGAGACTTGTAAACTTCATCATTGACAATTTCGAAGGCGAAGGCAAAATCGTAATGCCTGCTGAAATTGCTAAGTATTTAAGAGATGTTAAGGCTACATTAGATAAGGCAAATGCAGGCGAACTTAACGATTTTGAATATTGGGATGCAGTTGCAACAATCAGAGAAAATTATAGAGAAACAATTAAACTTTACTTTAGTGGAGAAGAAACAGCTCTTGCTAAATCAGAAATAGTTGAAATCTTCAAAGCATTTGAAGCTAAGATTGAAAAAGGCATTGCAAAAGCAGTTGAAATTGGTGAAGGCGTAGTTCCTACATACTTTACACATGAAGTAACTGACTTTGAACCAGTTGTAGATGCTGATGGAAATCCTGTAATGAGTCATTATGGATTACAGAAAGCTAAAGTTAAAGGCTTTAAGGCAGTTCCACTTCCAGCCTTCCTTGAAGGACCTGCAAGAATGATGGGATATGTTGATACAGACACAGCACGTGAAATGTTTAATAATGTTAAAAAGACAGATATTTACGATAGCAAACTTGGAATGTATAAGACATCAGCTTCAATCGAAGAATGCTCAATGGAAAATGGACGTTGCCGTGCATTTACACCAGGATGGCAGGAAAGAGAAAATGTATTCCTTCACATGGAATATAAATATATGTTGGCAATGATTAAAGCGGGATTATATGATGAATTCTACGAAACAGTAACAAGAGCGTTAGTTCCATTCTTAGATCCAAATATGTATGGAAGAAGTATTCTTGAAAATTCATCATTTATCGCATCAAGTGCAAATCCAAATGAAGACATTCACGGAAGAGGTTTTGTTGCAAGACTTTCAGGTTCTACAACAGAAATGATTTCAATGTGGATTGAAATGTTTACAGGTGGAAAAGTATTTACATATGAAAATGGAGAATTAGTACTTAACTTCACACCAAAGCTTGCAAAATGGTTATTTGATGAAGGAAAGGCTACATTCAGATTATTATCAACTTGTGATGTAACATATGTAAACAACACAGGAAAAGATACATATGGTGCTGATGCAGCAGTAGTTGATAAAGTAGAAATAGACGGAAAAGTAGTTTCTACTGAAAATAAGATTACAGGCGAATTAGCAGAAGCTGTACGTGATGGAAAAGTAGACAAGATTACTGTTTATTTTAAATAGTTGCTAAATGAATAGGCGGAGATCCAGGAGGGTGTCCGCCTTTTGTGTGAATAGTGATTGCAAAAAACGCAAATTTTTATAAAAAATTAACATTTTACACACTTATAAAGACATACAAAGGATACGGGCTGTGGTTTTTGCGAACGCTTACTTGAGTATATTAGAAAGAGGAGAAGAAATGGGAAGTCTTAAATATATAGATAAAAAAGGTACATTTACACTGGACAATCCTGATTTAACAAGTTATATGTATTTTCCACTTGCAAATGAAGCAGGAATGATGAGTGCAATTACTCCTGATTTAGGTGGTGACATTAAGTTAGATCAGAATACATTTTTGTTAGAGCCTGTAAGTAGTGAAAATTTACATAATAACAAATCAAGCAGAAATTTCTGGGTTTATGTTGAAGGAAAAGGAGCATGGTCTGTTACAGGTAGATCTGCAATGCAACAGGCACAGTTGTTTACAGATAAAAAAGATGATGTGAAATTAACTGCAGGTATTATGTGGCATGAAATAGAAAGAAAATCAGATGAATTTGGATTGTCAGCTAAAATTACATCATTTGTACCTTCTACTGATGATAAAGTAGAACTTACTAAGATTGTAATTACTAACAATACAGAGGGAGAAGTAGAATTTACACCTACAGTAGCAATACCTATGTATGCACGTTCTGCGTCAAACATTCGTGACCATAGACACGTTACATCATTATTACATAGAACATACACAATAAAAGAAGGTGTAGTAATTAATCCTACATTAACATTTGACGAAAGAGGTCATAACCTTAATAAAGTTTATTATGCGGCATTAGCTAAAATGACAGGATTTGAGAAAATGGTTAATCCTGAAAGTTTCTGCCCTGTTACAGAAGAATTCATAGGAAATGGCGGAAATTTTGAAAATCCATATTATGTGATGAAAAATATGCCATTACCATATAAGGCAGGAGAAGAAGTTGACGGTTACGAAACTGTAGCAGCAATGCAGTTTGAAAAAGTAACATTAATGCCAAAACAGTCAAGAACTTTCGTAGTAGCTTTAGGTTACGGCGAATCAATGAATGATATAAATGAACTGAGTAAAAAGTATTTATCTGTGGAAGAATTTGATAAGTATTTAGAGGAAACAAAGGAATTTTGGCAGAAAAAAATAAATGTAAGTTATAGTTCAGCAGACAAGGAATTTGACAATTGGATGCATTGGGTAAACTTCCAACCGATGCTAAGAAGAATTTATGGATGTTCATTCTTACCACACCATGATTATGGAAAAGGTGGAAGAGGATGGAGAGATTTATGGCAGGATTGCCTTGCACTCTTAATTATGGAACCGGCTAAAGTTCGTGGCATGTTAATTGATAATTTTGGTGGAGTCAGATTAGATGGAACAAATGCAACAATTATTGGTTCTAAGCAGGGCGAATTTATTGCTGATAGAAATAATATCACAAGAGTATGGATGGATCATGGTGCATGGCCATATCTGACAACTGAGTTATACATTGAACAGAGTGGTGATATAGAATTTTTAACAGAGAAAAATGCATATTTTAAGGATCCGCAGGTTTGCCGTGGTGAACAGAAAGACTTAGAGTGGAATGATGCACAGGGAAATAAGCAGTTAACAAATGATGGAGAAGTATATGAAGGAACAGTACTTGAACATATGCTTATGCAACATTTGACATCTTTCTATGATGTAGGTGAACATAATCATATTAGACTTAGAGGGGCTGACTGGAACGATGGTCTTGATATGGCTGATGAGAGAGGCGAAAGTGTAGCATTTACAGCACTTTATGGTGGAAATCTTGGAAATATGGCAAAACTTATAAAGAGTTATGCTGACATGACAGGAAATGAAACTGTCGAATTAGCTAAAGAAATGCTTTTATTATTAAATGTTGATCCAACAGTTTATGATAGTATAGACGAAAAACATGAAGTGTTATACAGCTACTGTGAACAGGTAAAGCATAGTGTAAGTGGTGAAAAAGTAAATGTAAAATGTACAGAGCTTTGTACAATACTTAATAGAATGTCACAGTGGATAGCAGAGCATATCAGAAATACAGAATGGATTAAGAGTAAAGATGGTTACTCATGGTTTAATGGTTACTATGACAATCATGGAAATGCTGTCGATGGTGATTTTGAATCCGGTGTAAGAATGATGATTACAGCTCAGGTGTTTACAATTATGGCAGGAACAGCAACTAAAGAACAGATAAAAGACATTACTGCAGCAGCAGATAAATATCTTTATGATGAAAAAGTTGGTGGATATAGATTGAACACTGATTTTAAAGAAGTAAAAACTGATCTTGGAAGACTTTTTGGATTCGCATATGGTCATAAAGAAAATGGAGCAGTATTCTGTCACATGGCAACAATGTATGCAAATGCATTATATCAGAGAGGATTTGCAAAAGAAGGATATCAGGTTATAAATACTCTGTTTAAACATTGTAATGACTATAAAGTAAGTGGAATATATCCGGGAGTACCTGAATATATCAGTCAGCGTGGAAGAGGAATGTACCATTACCTTACAGGGGCTGCAAGCTGGATGCTTCTTACAGTTTTAAATGAAATGTATGGAGTAAAAGGTGAAATAGGAGCGCTTAAATTTAAACCAAAGCTTTTAGCTAAACAGTTTGAAAATGGAGAAGCTTCAGTAAGTTGTATGTTTAGAGGTACAAATATACATGTAACTTATAAGAATGGCATGTGCAAAGACGCAGGCGATTATAAAGTTGCAGTTATTTATATTGACGGACAAAGATACGGCGAAACAGATACGATTGCAAAAGAAGATGTAGACAAATTTGGTGATAAGGCTGATATTGTGGTTGTATTACAATAGAAAGTTTATATTTTTTTGATTTGAATATTAAAACTGAAGTAAATTTAAAGATTAAAGCATAGCGGGGAATCTATGGGTTCTCCGCTATATTGATAAAATGCTAACAGAGACATACGGAGATGATAATAAAGCAATGCTAATTTCCACTATTGTTTTTGTAAAATAAAATCAGGAAGTTGAAAGGAAAAGAGAAAATGTTTGAATGGGGAAGAGCAATATGCTATTCAGGGTACAGAGAAAATCAAAGTCCATTAAATGAAACATATCCAACATATGATGAGATAAAGGAAGATTTACGAATAATTGAAAGCGAAGGATTTAAATACATAAGAATGTATTCACCGGTTATTTATGCAGAAATGACATGTCAGGTTATTAGGGATTGTGGCATGAATATAAAAGTAATGCTTGGTCCTGAACTAATATCAGAGGTTAATAATCCGGGATGCTCATGGGTTCATGAGGTGTATACCGAAGAAGAGTTGGCTAAAAGGGCAGAGTTTAATGATAAAAGAATTGAAAATCTTGTTAGAATAGCAAATGAGAATAGCGATATAATTAATGCAGTATCTATAGGAAATGAAAATACACCTGAATGGGGAGCAAATAATGTTCCTATAGAAAGATTGATTTCTTTTGCAAAAATATTGAAGTCAGAAACAAATGTACCTGTAACATTTAATGAGGGCGCATTCGAATGGGTAAAACTTCAGGAACTTGCAAAATATCTTGACATTATAAGCGTACATTCATATCCGTTGTGGTATGGAAATACAGTTGAAGAAGCGTTAGATGTAAACAAGGAATGGTACAAAAAGATATGTGAATTATATCCGGATAAACCTGTAATTTTTTCTGAAGTAGGCTGGGCTACAAACTGTGCCGATTTTTCACAAATGAAAGAAGGCGAGGCTAACGAAGAAAATCAGAAGAAATATTATCAAGAATTCTGGAAATGGTCAGACAAAGAAAAGATAATATCTTATATGTTCGAAGCTTTTGATGAACCTTGGAAAGGCGGAAACAGACCGAATGAAGCAGAGAAGAACTGGGGAATATTCAGAGTAGACAGAACACCAAAGTTAGTAATGCAAAAATAAATTAAAATCTCTCTTACTGAAAATCAGTTAGAGAGATTTTTAATTTAAAGGAAATTTTGCACATTTATAGTGATGCCGGAGTTTATTTTATAAATGATATTTTTTAATCGACATAATTAGTAATGTTGTAGCATTACTTGAAAATAAAATGTAAATATAAAAATGTTTCAATAGTATTTTACAAAAAACGAAACAGATAAAAACAAATATGCCGTGCAATTATACTAATTAAATTGTGAAAATTACAATATTATTGGTTGTAATGCATAAAACAATATGCTAGAATGAAATATGTAATAAAAAGGTTTTTATAACCAGAATATTGAAAGGAGAATAAAATGAAATTTAATAAGATTTCAAGAAAGGTATTGGCATATGCGTGTGCAACAGCAATGGTATTTTCAAGCGTATCTGCTTATCAGGTGTTGCAGGTAAGTGCATATGAAGAGAGTGATTACACAACTATAGGTGACGACAAGACTGTAACTGTAGGTGATTGGACTTTATATGCAGGTAAATGGGGATCAAATACAGGAGAAATGGCTTATGCAGGAAGTACAGTTGACGACTTAAGCTTAAAGGTTATTTCATCAGATGGTAACTCAGGCTGTTGGAAATTACAGGCTAAGCACACTGTTACAGGATTAACAAAAGATACTACATATGATTTAAAATTAAAAGTTAAAGCATCTCAGGCAGGAACTCTTTATGAAAAAATTGAGACACCTGAAGTAATAAAGACAGGTATTGAAATTAAAGAAGGTGAAAATGAAGTTACAGTTCAGTTTAAAGCAACTTCAGAATCAACAGGAATGGTACTTGAATTAAGTGGAATTCCATCTGGAACAGTACTTGATTTTGGAGGAATTACATGTACAGAAGCAACAGAAATTGAAACAACGACAGAGCAGCAGGCAGATGCAGAAGGATACTATTCATCAGCAAAGGGTAAGTGGACAACATCATTGCCATGGCAGGTATTTACTGTTGGCAGCATGAAATATAAAGGAACAGCAACTAAGAATGCTGTAACAGCTGACTTTAAATTTTTAGAAGCAGGCGGTGGAGACTGGAATACACAGGCAAGAGTTCCTGCAGATAAACAGGTATTTGGACCATTAGAAGCAAGTGGAGATGGAGTAAATTATAAGGTTAAAGTTGCTTATACTTCTACAGCTACATTTGGAGCTAACCTTCAGTTAAACGGAGCAAATAATGATGTTACATTTGAAGAAGGAACACATGAATTGAATTTAGATTATGTTTCAAAGGCAGATTATCCTGTAATCTTTATGAATTTAGGAAATGCTGTAGCTAATTCACAGTTGACATTTACTATGACATTTACAAAGGATGGAGAGACAGAACCAACAACAGAAAGTACAGAAACAACAACAGAAGCAGTTGAAACAACAACAGAAGCAGCTGAAACAACAACAGAAAGTACAGAAACAACAAC
>NZ_FR878155.1:0-49247 GCF_000434315.1 Eubacterium sp. CAG:156
AAATTGTTAAATGCTGCATCCGGAGAGTTTGAGAACCTTGTAGTTTCGAATAAATATAAAAATTGGTTGCAAAAGTAACTGCTAGTTTGCAAAAGTAGTAGCATGGAAAAACTAGCAGTTTAAATTGCAATTAAATCTTTAAATATTCCCCTACAAGTCCCATCTATTGGACACCAAATATGAGATAATTACCTCAATAAAAGAAAAACATTCTTTTACCACACAATTTGTAAAATATTTATAACACATGATTGGAGGTTAATTATGGGAATTTGGAATGGAAAGGCAGATGGACCGTTAGACAAGTTTTTTGATTTTAATAAAGATGGTAAATTAAATACATTTGAAAGAGGCATGGAATACCGCTTTATGAACGAAACAAGAAATCAGAATAGCCAGAGAAAACAGTATGGAGATTATGAAGATAGTAGTTCCAGATATCATAACAATGAGGAAAACAATGGCAGGACCTACAGCAAGAATAATGATAAGAGCAATAGCAACAACAATAAAGCTGACAACAATAATGACAAGAGTAATAGCAACAACAATAAAGTTGACAACAATGACGATAACTATGGCAAACAAAATGGTGGAGGTGATTCAACCATGAAAAACAACAAATCAACTTCAGTTATAAAATTTGTTATATTAATAGTAGCCATATTTGGATTAATATACGGCTTTAAATCAATTTACACTAACATAAAAACATGCGCAGAGCCCGGTTGTAATTTTAATAAAGAAAAAGGATTTGATTATTGCTATCGTCATATGAAAGAGCATGGGCTTGATTATGATTTTTCTGATTTGGAAAATGATACAACAGAAAATGATGAAACCTACGAAGAAGAGACAACCCGTTATGACATCATAAATAATACTCAGAAACCAACTAGCAACAGCGACACATATGAAAGAGAGACAACAAGAAAAACTTATAATTATTCAAATAGCTCTAAAAAACATTATTATTATGATGACTCATACGACGATGGATATGATGATGTAATATCAGATGACGACTATGATTATGACCGCTATGATGAAGATGATGATTATGCAGATGGTGTTGACGATGCAATAGATGAAATGATGGAAGAGGGAGAAGGCGATTGGTAGATTTGAAGAAAGTGCTTAAGTTTTATTGAATTAAATCCCAAGTTTACCCGCTTAATATAGAAACACAAAGTGCTACAACAACACAAAAAATGTCATAAAATTTTGCCATAAAAATTCCATAAAATCTTTGCAAATAAATTTCAAATCTATTCCCTCAACACCCATTTTATGCTATAATACTAGTAAGAAATCGAGACAGGCTAGGACGGTGGCTTGCTCATATGGAAACTCAGGATTGCATTGACGAAGGTATGTAATTCTGGGTTTCTTTTTTGACAAAAGTTATTGAAAAAATTACGGAAAATGGAGTAAGGTCGCAACTTAAATAGTAAATAATTGTGACCGTAAGTTTTGCATATGGATTTGACGCAGGGAAATATAACAGGAAAATTAATTAAATTTGCATTGCCTCTTATGTTAGGAAATATTTTGCAGCAGTGTTACAATATTGCGGACACATTGATAGTTGGAAGATATGTGGGAAATGATGCGCTTGCAGCGGTAGGGGCATCATATACTTTGATGATATTTCTGACTTCGATAATATTGGGATTAAGCATGGGAGCCGGAGCTTTTATTTCTATGGAATTTGGGAAAAAAGATTATGACCGAATGAAAAATGGAATTGTATTAGCATTTGTGTTAATAGGTGGCATCACTTTATTAATAACTTTTGCTTTTTTTGCAGGAATTAATAATATAATTAAATTTTTACAGATTCCTAGCGAAATAATAAGACTTACAAAACAATATCTGATTATTATCGGAATTGGAATAATTGCAACATTTTTTTACAATTTTTTTGGAAATGGGCTTAGGGCAATCGGAAACTCACTAATGCCACTTATTTATCTTGGAATTTCAGCGGTTCTTAATATTGTGCTGGACCTTATTTTTATAGTTAAATTCAATCTTGGAGTTGCCGGAGCAGCTGAAGCTACCGTGATTTCACAGTATGTTTCAGGAATGGGAATAACCATCTATGCACTTTTAAAATCTACACATTTTAGAATTAAACTCAAGCACTTAAAATTTGATATGAATATTGTTAAGGAACTGGCAAATCTTTCTATATTAACAGCTTTGCAACAGTCGGTTATGAATTTTGGCATTCTTCTAGTACAGGGATTGGTAAATAGTTTCGGAACGGTAGTTATGGCGGCATTTGCGGCAGCAGTAAAAATAGATACTTTAGCATATTCACCGGTACAGGATTTTGGCAATGCAGTATCAACTTTTGTTGCACAAAATTATGGAGCAGGTAAACACAGAAGAATAAAGGATGGCTGGAAGCAGTCTATGATTGCAGCATCTGTTTTTTGTGTGTGCGTGAGTGCAGTAGTGTTTATATTTGCTGAAAAATTTATGGGCCTGTTTGTGTTTGATGGAACTGAAATTATAAAAGTGGGAGCAGGATATTTGAGAATTGAAGGAAGTTTTTATATTGGAATTGGCATATTATTTTTGCTTTATGGATTTTACAGAGCAGTTGGAAAGCCGGAAATGTCCTTGATTCTTACAATCATTTCACTTGGAACAAGAGTTGTGCTTGCATATGCATTATCAGCAATTTCCAAGATTGGTGTCATTGGAATATGGATATCTGTACCTATCGGATGGGCTTTGGCTGATATGACAGGGCTTTTATATATGAAAAAATTACCACTGTTAAAAAGTAGATTTAGAAAGAAATATGACTTGCATATATGAAATATTATCGAAATATATGAAAAATAACCAAAAACTCAATTGACAATTTGGCTATTTATACTATACTTAGATTGTTGTAAGGGATTTAAGGGGTAGATTCTAATGTAGCTATTGGTTGAGGTGAGAAAGGATGGGAGTATGGCTAAAACACTTACGGAAAAATTTGAAAGCGAAAGAAAAGAATGCGTAACATCTGAAGATTTTTTAAGATTAATTAACAGATGGAGAAACATTCAGGGAGAGAATGTAGTAGGAGTTGAGTACTCAAGAAAAGCAATGCAATGTCTGAAGAAATGTTAGTTTACATTTTTTGAGGCATTTAAACTACTAGTTGATATCGCGGAGAATATTAATATGTCGCTTAATATTACATAAAATGTTTAAAGTCATCTTATTATTGATAAATAAGAGGGCTTTTTTTATTGATATAATTTGATAAAATAAAAGCATAGATTATAGCAGAGAAGGAGACGGGATAATGATTAAACATTTTGTTATATTTACATTTGAAAAAGATTTTTTTAAAGAAGAACATTACAAAGAATATTGTGAGGCATTTGACAAAATAAAGAATGCATTTGATGGAATAAAGGATGTAAAGATTCATAAAAATTGCGTGGACCGTCCGACAAATATGGACCTTATGATTGAGATGGATTTGGAAGACGAAAGCGTTCTTGGACAATATTTAAGCTATCCTGAGCATGTGAGAATGGGTGAAAAATATAATCCACATGTAACAAACAGGGTTTCATTTGATTATAAAATGTAATTTGATATGTATCAGGCGGATATTTATTAAGAGCGAAAGAACGATGGAATATCAGCCATGAGTTTTTTAGCTGTATCAGACAGATATAAAATAAGAGCGAAAGTTATATTTATATCATGTGGGCAAAAATAATTGCCGGAAAATTATGGATTTTGATGGGAGGTAAAATGGAGTTAAAGAAGGAACAGTCAAACGAAAATTTAAAATATGACCAGTTAAGTATAGAATTGCAGGAACGAATTAAAGACGACAGAAAGCAGGGGAAAATTAATCCTTACAGATGCAATGATGATATGGTAATCAGAAGAAATATGGAACACGACAAGCCTAATTTATGGCGACCGGCATTTGTGCGTGATATTGAGAAAATTATTCATTTGCCATATTACAATCGTTATGCGGATAAAACGCAGGTGTTTTCATTTTACAGTAATGATGATATTACAAGAAGAGCTTTGCATGTTCAGCTTGTGTCAAGAATTGCGAGAAATATAGGCGCGGTGCTTGGACTTAATCTTGATTTAATTGAAGCCATTTCTTTGGGACACGATATTGGGCATACACCATTTGGCCACGCAGGCGAAAGATTTTTAAGCGAATTACTTCAGAATGAAACCGGACGTTTTTTTAATCATAATGTACAGAGTGTAAGGGTTCTTGAAAATATGTTTGCAAGAAATGTCTCACTTCAGACTTTAGATGGAATTCTATGCCATAACGGTGAATTTGAGCAACAGGAATATCGTCCGCATTTTGGAAAAACATTTGCTGAATATGACAGGGAAGTAGAGAACAGTTATGTAATCGGTCATGATGCGATTTCACGTCTTGTACCGCTTACACTTGAGGCATGTGTGGTAAGAATATGTGATATTGTTGCATATCTTGGAAAAGACAGACAGGATGCAAGAATTGCAAAAATAATCGACAAAAATTATCAGTTTAAGACTAATAAAATAGGTGCGGAAAATGCCGCAATAATTAATAATATGACTGTTGATATTCTAGAAAACAGCTACGGAAAAGATTACATATTGTTAAGCAAATCTGTATATAATGATTTGAAAACTGCAAAAAGAGAAAATTACGAAGTTATATATAACAACAAGAAACTTGAAGAGCAGTACAATGAAATTATTAAACCAATGTTTAAGGAAATGTATTATAAATTATTAGATGATGTTCACAACAAGCGCACAGATTCAATAATTTACAAGCACCATATTAAGTTCATAAATGAAAATTTAAAGTACTATAAGCATAAAAATTATTTTGATGAAGAGGAAAATCAGATTGTTGTAGATTTTATTGCCAGCATGACTGACGATTATTTTATAGAGCTGCATAAATATTTGTTCCCTGACAGTAAATATAAAATAGAATACAAAAGCTATTTCCAGTAAACAAAAGAATATTTATGACAAACATAGACTTCCGGAAAAATAATTGATTGGTTAAACGTGGATTACCCATTAGATACTTTGTTTATCAAACACAGAATATCCGATAGATAGAAAGGTTACTTTCAATAAACAAAAATTATTAAGAAAAAATTTACTTTTATTAGAAACACTGCTGTACTATAATGAAGAAGTTGTGTAAAAAGATAATTAAAAATATCTACAGATTTATTTAGCCTGATTTAAATAGAGGAAATATTTTATTTAAAAAATGCCTTCGTGAACTGTAGGTATACAATCTTTTTTCAAATTAACAAGTAAATAAAATTGGAGGACTTTATATGTTGGAGTTTATTGAATGGCTTAAAGTTGTTTTCTTAGGAATTGTAGAAGGAATTACGGAATGGCTTCCTATCAGTAGTACAGGTCATATGCTTTTGGTAGATGAGTTTATCAAGTTAAATGTAAGTGATGCATTTAAGGATATGTTTTTTGTTGTAATTCAATTAGGAGCAATTTTAGCGGTTGTAGTAATTTTTTGGAATAAAATGTGGCCTTTCCAAATGCCAAAAGAATCTCAATCTATAATTAAAAAAGACAGATTCTCATTATGGTTTAAGGTAGTTGTTTCATGTATTCCGGGTGCAGCGGTTACATTGTTGTTTGATGATTATGTTGAAGCACATTTTCATACACCTGTAGTAATTGCAATTGCATTAATTTTCTATGGTATAGCATTTATCATTATTGAAAATAGAAACAAAAATAAAGTTGCAAGAATTAATACATTAGAAGAAATAAGTTACAAGGATGCATTTTTAATCGGTGTATTTCAGGTGCTTTCAATTGTTCCCGGAACATCCCGTTCAGGCTCAACAATCATCGGTGGTTTGTTGATGGGAATATCAAGAGTTGCTATAGCGGAATTTACATTTTTTATGGCAGTGCCTGTAATGTTTGGCTTAAGTGCAATCAAAATAATAAAATTTGGATTTAACTTTACACACACTGAGCTTGCAATTCTCATATGGGGAATGGTAATAGCGTTCACAGTATCAATCATTGTAATTAAATTTTTAATGAGTTACATAAAGAAACATGATTTCAAGATATTTGGCTGGTACAGAATAATATTGGGTATAGTAGTGTTAGCATATTTTTTATAGAGATAAGTTAAACATTTTATAGATATAGCTTAAACATTCTATGGAGATGCATTAAACATTTTATAGATATGGGTTAAATATTTTACGGAGATGAGTTAAATATTCTATAGAGATAACTCAAATATTCTATGAATATAAGAATCGATATTCTATCTTGACATAACAAATAAACAATATTAATATATTCAAGGATTAAAACCTTTAAGGGGTGGATTTTTAGAGAGAAATCTTTTTTCGCCACACAATTACAGAAGTAGTTGTGTGGCTTTATTATTGTTATAAACAATTAGCAAAAAAGAAAGGTAGGATAAAATGGATCAGAGTTTTATGAAAGAAAAGAAAATTTTGCCTTTAGTATTGTCGATGTCACTGCCTATGGTTATTTCAATGGCAGTAAATGCAATGTATAACATAGTAGACAGTTTCTTTGTGGCAAAATTAAGCGAGAACGCAATGACATCTTTGGCACTTGTGTACCCTGTCCAGAACATAATAACGTCAATTGGTGTTGGTATAGGAATTGGAATAAATTCGACAGTTGCATATTATCTTGGAGCGCAGGATAAGAAAATGGCAAATAAAGCAACTACTCAGGGTGTTGTAATGAATTTCATACATGGTTTGTTGTTAACAATTCTTTGTACAGCTTTTATGCCGGCATTTTTAAAAATGTTTACAAATAACCAAAACATAATTGACATGTCCTTAGAATATGCAAATATAGTATTTATGTTCAGCGTGGCAAGCACTGTGGGAATTACATTGGAAAAGATTTTTCAGGCTGTAGGGCAAATGAAAGTTTCTATGTTTAGTATGATTTGTGGATTCGCAACAAATATAATTCTGGATCCTTTAATGATATTTGGAATAGGACCGTTTCCTAAAATGGGAATTTCAGGTGCAGCTTATGCAACAGGAATAGGACAGGTAATTTCGTTATTAGTTTACATAATTGTGTACTTTGCAAGACCGATTCCAGTAAAAGTAGAAAGAAAATCATTAAAACCTGATTTCAAATTGTTAAAAAGATTGTATGGAATAGGAATTCCTGCAACATTAAATATGGCATTACCTTCATTCCTGATATCTGCGTTAAATGGAATTCTTGCAGAGTTTTCAGACAAATACGTGCTTGTGCTTGGAGTTTATTATAAGCTTCAGACATTTATTTATCTTAGTGCAAACGGAATTATTCAGGGAATCAGACCGCTTGTTGGATACAATTATGGAGCGGGAGAACACAAACGTGTTGAAAAAATTTATCATACAACATTAAAATTAACGGTATTAATAATGGCACTTGGTATGGCACTTTCATGGATTATTCCGTCACAGCTTATAGGATTGTTTACTGCAAATCCTGAAACAATTAAAATTGGTGTTACGGCACTTCATATAATAAGTTTTGGATTTATAATTTCTGCAGTATCAGTTACATCCAGTGGAGCATTAGAAGGTTTAGGAATGGGAAATCCATCATTGATGATATCCCTTCTTCGTTATTTGATAGTGATTATTCCGACTGCATTCGTTTTGAGCCGATTCATGGGAGCAACCGGTGTGTGGATGGCATTTGCCGTCGCAGAATTTGTGACAGGTATAATTTCATATTTCATTTATCAGAAATATGCTAAGAAAACTATTAAATAGATATACAATGATAGAATACACGGGAACAAAGGATAATGTTTCAATATCAATCTCATTTTCTGATAATGGATGTGTATTTGGTTTTATGGAACAGTAATGCAACATAATGATGCCAGGATAAAAAGACCTAAGAACACATGAACTTGCTCATAAATGGGTGAAAGACTTTGGAACTCGTCACGATATGAAAATCAAAGTTGTGGCTTTTGACCACAACATCATAAAATATAAAATTTATAAAGAGTTAAAAAATTACCTTAAGAAAAAGTATTTGAGCTTGGACTTAAGGTAAATTTTTTGTCATGAAATTATAAAAGTAAAATAACATTAAAATATAAATATAATATTTGAAACCAGACCAAGATTAATCTCAAGGTTTAAATATCAGGAGCCAAAAAGTTTATCAAAGGTAATACTTAAGTATAATATTTAAAATAAAATCTCAACCCTTAAAATCCATAATTGTTAATTAATAAACAAAGATAATATGCTAATTGTGCAAAATTACTAAAACAAGAAACGTTTTTATAAAAAAATAGGGCATAAATATTAGTAAATATGCTTTGAATGTAAATATTGACAAATAAAATAAACAATGTTATTATTAGTTTAACGTTAAACGGTATAACAAACTTACAAAGAAGTTTATAGTTCTTTTGATTGGGGAGTTTGTAGAAGGTACGTTGGTATATTATGTTCTTAATTAAGTTTAACGTTAAACTTGACGTAATATATTATTATATAATGTAGAAGGGAGTATTTATATGAGAAAGAAACAGTTACTTAGTTTGGCATTAATTGCCGCGTTGACAACAACAATGTTTGCAGGATGTGGAAGTTCAGGAGACAAGGATTCAGCCAAGAAGAAGGCAGAGAAGGAGGGAAAGACAGTTCTCTCATTAGGAATCTGGCCATCAGCGGATTTGGTTGATGATGTTAAGAACTTTGAAAAGTATGCTAAGACAATGAATGAACAGCATAGCGATGTATATGTTGAACCGGCAAGTTATACATATGCAACAGATACATTCGTATCATTAGCAGAATCAGGAAACTGTCCAACAATTTTTGAAACATGGTTTACAGAACCACAGAAGTTAATTAAACAGGGGTTGGTAGCAGATGTTACTGATATTCTTAAAGAAAGAGGATGGATTGATGACATGAGTCCATCAGTATTATCACTTTTATCAGATGAAAACGGTCACGTATATGGTGTTCCTAGAGATGCTTACGCATTAGGACTTATGTGCAATGTAGAATTATTTGAAGAAGCAGGACTTGTTGATGACAATGGTATTCCAAAGTTCCCAAAGACATGGGATGAACTTGCTAAGGATGCTAAGATTATCAAAGACAAGACAGGAGCTGCAGGCCTTTGCTTATTAGCAAAAGATAATTCAGGCGGATGGCACTTCTCAAACATCGCATGGTGCTTTGGAGCTACATTGTGTACAGATAATGGAGATGGAACATACACTTCACACTTAGATTCAACAGAAGCTATTGCAGCAATGGAATATGTATATGATTTAAAATGGAAATATGATGTTTTAACAGCTGATCCAACAGCAGAGGATTGGGCATCAGGATTCCAGCAGTTAGGAACAGGCGCAGCAGCAATGTACATCGCAGCTAACGATGCAGTTGCACAGCCAACACAGGTTAACGGATTGCCAACAGACAAATTAGCAATGGGAGCAATCCCTGCAGGACCTAATGGTGATCAGTATTCATTAACAGGTGGTACACCTTACATGTTCTCTAAGGATGCAACAGATGATGAAATTAATGCAGCTTTAGATTTCCTAGAAATTATGGGTAAATCTCCTGTAGTTAATGATACAAGTATTGAAGGTAAACAGGCAGATGCGGCTAACCGTGTATCAAACGGAGTTCCTGTAATTAAATCATTCCCATGCTGGATTAATCAGGATTATGTAGATGCAGAACAGAAAGTTATTGATGAATACAAGAACGTTGACCCAGCGCTTTATGATTCATACTTTGAAAAGACAGAATCAGAAGGTAACTTAAGAGCAGAAGAACCTGGTGATACACAGTCAATGTACAAGGAACTTACAAAAGTTCTTCAGGAAGTTGTTACAAAGAAAGATTGTAACGTAGAAGAACTTATGAAGACAGCAAATGAAAATTATCAGAAAGTTTTAGACAAATTAAACAAATAGAATATTACCAAGGAAGGGTGGGCGACTAGTCCGGTTGCCTGCCCTTTTTCTAAAAACAGGAGAAGGTTTTACTATAAAATTAAGGAAACAGAATTGTTTTCTACAAATGTTTCAGACAATTAGCTACTGACTAAAGGTGAGGGCAATACATATTATGTGAGGAGGTTTCCAGGTGAAAAGTAAACAACAAGTTCAAACAAAACAAACAAATTATAAACCTAAAAAACATAAATTTTCTAAGAGAGATTTACTGGGATGGTGCGTAATGCTCCCATCAATATTGTTATTCACATTCTTTGTTTGGGAACCGCTACTTGAAAGCGTGAGATTATCGCTATTTTCAGCAAAGGGAGTTCAGCTCCAGGAGTTTGTTGGGTTAGACAATTATATAACAGTAATTAATAACGTTAGTTTTAAAGCAGCGTTTCTAAACACATTTAAGTACATAGGATGGTCCTTGATTATAGGATTTTTTGTACCGATTATTTTGGCAATATTCATCAGTGAGACCGTTAGAGGAAAGAGCTTTTTCAGATTTGCAGTTTATTTTCCAAATATGATTCCGGGAATGGCTGTTTCACTTCTTTGGGTTTATTTCTTCAAACCGGGTCCTACAGGTGTTTTAAATATTTTACTATCTAAATGTGGTATAGAACCACAGGTATGGTTAAACAATGCAGCGTTGGTTATTCCGTTGATTATTATAGCAATGACATGGAAAAGTGCAGGTTCCACATCCCTTATTTATATGGCGGGTATAAGTGGAATTAATCCGGAATATTACGAAGCTGCAGCAATTGATGGAGCGGGTGTATTCCAAAGAATTTTCCATGTAACTCTTCCTTGCATCTTAAGCTTAGGAAAGACAATGCTTATTCTTCAGGTTATTTCCGTATTCCAAATTTTATATGAACCATTAGTTTTGACAAATGGTGGACCAAACAATGCAAGTTTATCAATAATGCTTTTGGTTTACCAGTATGCGTTTACTGAATTTAATTATCCATGCGCAGCAGCATTGTCAGTAATGATTTGTATAGTATTAATTTTGTTGAGTGGATTATATATGTACTTAACAAGAAAGAAAGATGATTAGGAGGAAAGGCTGATGTATTTTAATAAGTATGCAGACAAAACAGACGGTGCCATCAGAGGGTTTGACGTCAAGTCGACAAAAGTAAAAATAATCTGCCTATTCTTCGTGGCAGTATGTATCTTATTTGCAATAATTGCAATGTTCCCTGCAATATGGGTATTTTTATCAGGATTTAAAGATTTAAAAGAGTTAACAAGAGAAGCAACATTGTTCCCTAAATCATTTAATTTTTCAGGATTTAAGGAAACATGGGATAAATTAAATTTTGGATTGTATTACAAGAACTCATTCATCATGGTTATCGGTTCAGTTATATGTGCAATTATATTTAATGGAATTTTAGCATATGGACTTGCCATATTAAAACCAAAGGGATATCAGATTGTAAATGGTCTTGTAATGTGGAGTCTTTTGATTCCTGCAACAACAAGCGTAGTTGCTTTATTTGTAAATATTAACAGAATTGGTTTGAATAAATCATTTATTCCATTGTGGCTTGCATATGGAGCAAATGCTTTCTGGGTAGTTTTGTTCAAAGAATTCTTTGAAGGACTTCCACCGGAACTTATAGAAGCGGCAAGGTTGGATGGATGTAATGTAGTACAGGTATTTTATAAAATTGTATTACCTTTATCAAAACCAATCATTATGGTAATCGTAATTTTTGCGGTTACGGCAGCGTGGTCAGATTTCCTTCTTCCATATTTGATTTTAAATGGATCAGGAAAAGAAACAGTTATGGTTAAGTTGTATACATATTCAACTTCAAGAACAACAGCGATAGATATGATTAGAGCAATCTTCTTCTCGCTGATACCACCTACAATTCTGTTTACTATATTCCAGAAACAGATTACAGATGGTGCAGCCGGTGGGGCTGTAAAGGGTTAAGATATTTGGATACTAACATCCCCTTACGTTAGTAAAAAATATATTTGATAAAGATTATTTCTGTATAAAACTGACAGTAATAATCTGAAAATGATGTGTGCTGTCGGCAATTTCCTCCGTGGTTTAGAAAGACCATGTTTCTCATATTGTCGACAGCAGGAAAAGATGGAGAAGAATTATGTCGAAAATAGCAGATAAATATTTTAAAGTGGATTCTTGGAAAATAATTGAAGAGGGCTTTAATCCAGATTACGGAGAAGTATCAGAATCTATATTTTCATTAGGAAATGAATATATGGGAGTTAGAGGATATTTTGAAGAAGGATATAATGGACCAAAGCTAATCGGAAGTTATTTTAATGGAATATATGAAAGAACAAAGCCGGATTACGGACATTATAAAGGTATTGTAGATTTTACAGAATACATGGTTAATTCCGTTGACTGGTTATATACAAGAATATGTGTTGACGGGGAAGAATTAGAAATTTCCAAATCAGATATTTCAGAATTTGTTCGTGAATTAGATATGCGAAACGGAGTATTAACCCGTTCATTTATATGGAACTTATCAAATGGGAAAAAGTTAAAAGTTTCTTTTGAAAGAATCCTTTCAATGACTGATGTACAGGTTGGTGCACAAAGAGTTAAGCTTACTGCATTAAATTTTGATGGAGATGTGGAAATAAAATCAGGACTTGATTTTTCTAATCCACATTGTATGCAGAGAATGAACATGTGGGAAATAAAAGACACATTACATAAGTCAGGAAAGAACGCATTTGCCGGAATAGAAGGTGAAACACTTCATACACAGCAAAGAGTATTTAGCGCATGTGCGATAAAGGCAGATGTAAATGAGTTTGACACTGTTAAGGAAGAAAAAAAGGCAGTTGTTAAATTTAATCTTTCATTAAAACAGAACGAAGAAAAAACATTTGAAAAGATAGTCAAGAATTTTACATTAAAGGAAGAAAAAGAAGAAAATAAATTCCGTGAAGATGCAAAAACAGTATATGAAGAATTTGAAACAGGAAAAGAAAATGACATAAGTTCTATGTCATTTGAACAGATAAAAGAAGACAGTACTAAGTGGTGGAAAGAAATATGGGAAACATCTGATGTCACAATAGACGGAGATGAAGAAAATCAGCAGGGAATTAGATTCTGTATTTTTCAATTGTTCCAGACTTATCACGGTGCTGTAAAAGGTACAAATATTGGTGCAAAAGGATTGACAGGCGAAGCATACAATGGAAATGCTTTCTGGGATACAGAAACATACTGCTTACCATTCTTCCTTTTCAATAATAAGGAAGCAGCTCAGAATCTTCTCTATTTCAGATATAAGACATTAGATGAAGCAAGAGAAAGAGCAAAGGCATTAGATTGTGAAGGCGCATTTTATCCAATAGCGACAATAAGCGGTAGGGAATGTTGTAATTTATGGCAGCACGCAAGCTTACAACTTCAGGCATCTACAGCAGTTGCGTATGGTATATGGTTCTATGAAAAACTGTATCATGATGAAGAATTTATGGCACAGTATGGATTAGAAATGTTAATTGAAATATCAAGAATGTTAGTTACCCGTGGTGATTTCTCTCAGGATGGCAAATATGGTTATTATTGCGTAATGGGACCTGATGAATTTCAGATGATGGTTCACAACAACTGTTATACGAATTTCATGGGTAAATTCACATTAGATTTTACACTCAAAGTAATTGAAGATATTAAGAAAAATGATAAGAAGGCTTATGACGAAATAGTTGGAAAAATTAATTTCGATGAGTCAGAAATGGACAAATGGAAAAAAGTTAGTGAATGTATGTACATTCCATACTATGAAGATAGTCTTTTGTACGAACAGCATGAAGGATTCTTTAAACTTCCTCATTTGGATATTGATTCAATTCCAATTGAAGATTTCCCACTATATAATCATTGGTCTTATGACAGAATATATAGAAATGACATGATTAAGCAACCTGACGTTTTGATGTTCATGTTGTTATTTAATTCTCATTTTACAGAGGAACAGTTAAAGGCAAATTATGAATATTATGAACCTAGATGTATACATGAAAGTTCATTGTCACCTTCAGTACATTCAATTTTAGCATCACAACTTCATAAAAAAGATGAAGCATATGATTTCTTTGGATTTGCAACAAGAATGGATTTGGATAACTATAACAGAAATACAAGAGAAGGTATACATACAACAAGTATTGCAGCAGCATGGATGAATATTATTTATGGATTTGGCGGACTTAGAACAGATGGAGATATTATTCATATTACACCTTCAATTCCGCAAAACTGGAATAAATATACTTTCAAAATTCATTATATGGGAGAAGTTATTGAAGTGAAAGTTACAAAGAATAAAGTGGAAATCAGTACTAAATATGGCAAAAATATTTTAGTTCAGGTTTATGACGAAAAAATTGAACTTGGAAAAGAAGCATATATTTGTGACGTCAAATAAAAATAAATTTAATGCCGGGGCAGAATACAAAGTGTTTTGTCCCCGGACAAAAATGGGAGGTAAATAAATGAATTGGGAGTTGACAGAAAACGGGTTTAATTCAGAAAAGATTGCTCATTTAGGAAATAAATTTCTGACAGGTAATGGATATATGGGAATTAGAGGCACTCTCGATGAATTTGATTTCCGAAATTTAGTAGCTGTTAATTTGGCAGGAATTTATGATCAGGTAGGCAATAGCTGGAGAGAACCGTTGAATGCTCCAAATGGTTTTTACAGTTATCTGATTGTTGATGGAAATGTTTTAAAGGTTCAGGATAATGTGCCTAAAGAACATTTTATAAAATTAGATTACAGACATGGAATATTTAAAAGGCATACAGAGTGGACAACGAAGAGAGGAAATATTGTACTTGAATCAGAGCGCTTTGTCAGTATGGATGATATTCATGTTGGAGCAGAGAAATACAAAATTACGGCGGATTTTCATGCAGACATTAATTTTGTAACAGGAATTGATGGAGATGTATGGGATATTAACGGGCCACATTATGATGAATTAATTATGGATGAAGATGACTGCATAAGCATAGTTGGAATATCTCATGAAAAGAAATATCATGTGGCGGTAAGTGTAAGTGAAGATGAAAATTTTCCATGTGAAAAGAAGATAATATTAAAAAAAGAGGACAAAAAGATAATAAAATCATTAAATTTTGTCTCAGATATTAATAAGTGTTACGAAATTCACAGATTTATGGCAATTTATACATCAAAAGATTGTGAGAATCCTTTAGATAATGCAAAAGAAACGGCTATAAATATTAGAAATAAAGGATATTACGAATTGCGCGATGAACATTGTAAATGCTGGGAAAGCATTTGGGACAATTCAGAAGTGGAAATTGAAGGCGATGATGATGCGATGGAAGCATTGAATTATTCCTGCTATCATTTGAATAGCATTTCGCCAAGACATGCAGACAGTCTTTCCATTGCAGCCAGAGGTTTATCGGGACAGACGTATAAAGGTGCTGTTTTCTGGGATACGGAAATGTTTATTTTAGACTTTTTACTTATGACAAACCCAAAAGTAGCAAGAAATGTAATGAAATATAGAATTGATACTTTAGATGGTGCAAAGGAAAAAGCAAAAAGTTATGGATATGATGGTGCATTTTATGCATGGGAAAGTCAGGAAGGCGGTTTTGATGCCTGCTCAGATTATAATGTTACAGACGTTTTTACAAAAAGACCGATGCGAACATATTTTAAAGATAAACAGATTCATATTTCAGCAGCTATTGTATATGGAATTGGCAGATATATAGACCTTACAGGTGATATGACAATTTTATCTGAGGGTGGAGCAGAAACAATAATTGAATGTGCGAAATTTTATTATGATTTACTTCTTAAAAAAGTGTCAGGCGGATATTATGAACTTCATGATGTTATAGGACCTGATGAATACCATGAAAGAGTTAATAATAACGGTTATACAAACCGAATGGCAAAATATACATTTGAACAGGCTGTTAAAGTAATTGATTCAATTGATGAATTAAACGAACAGTATGCAATAAAGTTGTGTAAAGAATATAACTTAAAACAATTAAAAGAAAAATTTGAAATGGCTGAGCGTAATATTTATATTCCACAGCCAAATGAAAATGGAATCATTCCACAGTTTGACGGTTATTTTGATTTAGAAGATGTAAGCGTAAATACTGTAAGAAGCAGACTCTTAGACCCTAAGGAATATTGGGGAGGAGCAAATGGAGTTGCAGCACATACACAGGTTATAAAACAGGCAGACGTAGTAACATGGCTTACAATGTTTCCGGATGATGTAAGTGATGAAATAAAACTCAAAAACTGGCAGTATTATGAACCGAGAACAGAACATGGTTCATCATTGAGTGCATGTATGTATGCTTTGTTAGCCTGCAAGTGTGGAATGAAAGAAAAAGCCTATCCGCTATTTATGAAATCAGCTTCGGCAGATTTGAATGAAGGTGGAAAGGAATGGGCAGGACTTGTCTACATCGGAGGAACACATCCGGCGGCAGAAGGTGGAGCCTATATGGTGGCAATAAAAGGATTTGCGGGAATTTATTTTGAAGATGGAAAAATTAAAGCAAAACCTGATTTGCCAAAAGCATGGAAAAAAATGAGATTTCATATTTGTTATAGAAACAAAAAATACAAAATTGAAATAGAAGACAATAACGCAAATATTGTGGAAATATAGGAAATGAATACAAAGCAAAACAGTGCAAGTGTAGAATTTAAAATTTATATGACAATATAAGTAGCATTTATAAGATTGTTAGGATTCATTTGAAATCTCCTTAAATAAGAAAGAAGCGTTAGAAAATACTTCTAACGCTTTCTCTTTCTACAATAGAAGTTGGAAGTGATACTTCGCATGGATTAGGCATTCTGTGTTCTAACAATTCCAACATAAATTTAACGGCTGTACGACCTTTAAGGTCCATATCCTGATGAACAGTGGTAAGAGCCGGAGTTGTAATGTTACATATATTTAAATCGTCGAATCCTACTATTGATATATCTTCAGGAATACGAACACCTTCTTTATGAAGGTTAGCCATAATATTTCCTGCAAGAAAATCGGCAGTAGTAACGAGTCCTGTTATTTCAGGATGAGAAGATAAATATTTAGCGATATGTTTTGTATTTTCAAGGTCCATACCACATTCAAAAACAAGGGAATCATCAAATGGAATACCGGCTTCTGTAAGGGCAGCCTTATATCCGAGGAAACGCTCCATTAAAACGCCACCTTCTTTTATGTGAAGAGAGGCAAATGCAATTTTACGATGACCTTTGCTGATTAAATACTTGGTTGACTGGTTGCTTCCACCAAAATCTTCTAATCCGACATTACAAATGTTCTTTTCATGAACGTAACTGTCAACGAGAACGATAGGAAGCTTTTTAGCACAACTTGCAATGGCTTCAAAAAAGTCATCGCGGAAGATACCTGCTAAAAACAAACCGTCAAGATCCCATGTTTTTAAGAAAGCTTTAAACTGTTCAGGCGTCTCAACAGTACGCAACATTAAAAAATAACCATTTTCACGAAGAACCTGTTCGAGAATTCCGATAAATCGGGAAAGAAAAGGGTCTTCCATGAAATTTGAGTCTTTATTAGTAACAATATGGTTTACGAAACCAATAACTTTTGATGAACGTGAAACCAATGATCTGGCAGACATATTAGGTACATAACCTAAATCATCAATTGCTTTATTAATTTTAGCGACGGTTTCAGCAGAAACGCGACCGGTTTTTCCATTGATAACATTGGAAACGGTTGTTGCACTTACGCCTGTAGCCGAAGCAATATCTTTAATAGTAACCATATAATAAATCCTTTCTGTTTTTAGAATAGGTAAAACGTAAAACCTATATAGAAATAGTAACACTAAAATATGATTTTGAAAACAAAAAAATGTAAAGGAGAAGAGAAAAAATGAAGGGTGTAATTTTTGATTTAGATGGAGTTTTAGTTTCTACAGATGAACTTCATTATCAGGCTTGGAAAAAATTAGCTGATGAACTGGGAATTACTGAATTTAACAGAGAGGACAATATGCGACAGCGAGGAGTAAGCCGTATGGCTTCTTTGGAAATTGTTCTTGAAAAAGGTGATAAAACATATACACAGGAAGAAAAGATGGAGCTTGCAGACAGAAAAAACGGATACTATGTTGAAATGCTCCAAAAACTGGATTCAGATGCTGTACTTCCGGGAGCAGTAGAAACTTTGAAAATGCTAAAGAAAATGGGAATTATGTCAGCAGTTGGTTCGGCAAGTAAAAACGCACCAATAATACTTGAAAGGACAGGTCTTGCACCTTATATCGACAAAATAAGTTGTGGGCTGGATGTAACAAAATCTAAACCTGACCCGGAAGTATTTTTAGTGGCTGCAAAGAAATTAGGACTTAATCCGGAGGATTGTCTTGTAGTTGAAGATGCAGCAGCAGGAATAGAAGCAGCAAAGAGAGGCGGAATGAAATCCCTCGGTGTAGGACCGTTTCATGAAGAACTGGGAGCAGATTTTCATTCCGAAACACTTGCAACAGTAGAAAACTGGAGGGAAATTTTATGTTAAAAGGAAAGGAACAAAAAACAGGGGAAAACAATAATTCAAAGCCAATGGGCAAAGGATTTTTTGTAGTTGGATGTGTAATAATTTATTTCCTTATTGTAGGAATAGTAAGCGCGGCAATTCATTTGCCTGTAGCAATAACAAAAATTTCAGACAATAGTGAGATAAAAAAAGCCAAGGTTGTATTGTATGATGGACCTAAATCACTTAAAGATGCTACAGATGCTGATTTGGAAAAAGCATCAGAAGAAAAAAGAGATATTTCATTAATGCATTGTGTTGATACTAAAGTTGCAGTAAACGGTAAAGACTGTTATGTATACGATACAAATGTAAATAACACACATACATGGATGGGTGATTATATGCCGGCAGAAGACAGAACACCTATTACATATTTTGATTTTGAAGGAAAAGTTAAAATAACAGTTACAGTTCCTAATACAGATATTGAATATGTAAATATCAGACCATTAAAATATAACATTAAGCCGGAAATTAATACTAAAAAGCATACGGTGACATTTACAATTGACACACCGGATGCTTATACAGTTGAATTCAACAAGAAAGTAGAACGTGCAGTACATATTTTTGCAAATGAAATTGAAAAAGATGTTCCGGACAAAGATGCTGAAGGTGTTAAATACATTGGACCTGGTGAATGGAATATCGAAGATATGGTATTAGAAGATGGAGATACAATTTATATCTCAGGTGGAGCAGTTGTACATGGAGCAGTTACAGCATCATTTGCTAAAGATGTAACAGTTAGAGGAAGAGGCATTATTGATAATTCTAATTTAGAAGGTTGGAAAGGTACAAGTGCTACAGTTCCACTTAGATTTGATAACTGCCAGTACGTAACTGTTGAAGGAATTATTTCATTAAATGCAAATGCATGGTGCTTCCAGGGTTACAATTCAGTAGCTGGAGATATCAGTAATTTAAAGATTATTACAGCAAGACCAAATGGTGACGGAATTTCATTACAGTCATGTAAGAGTTTTGATGTAGAAAATTGTTTTGTACGTACATGGGATGATTCATTAGTAGTTAAGAATTATGATGTAAATTCAAACAATATCAAGTTCAAAAATGTTCAGGTTTGGACAGATTTGGCACAGTCAATGGAAATAGGTTATGAAACAAATAAAGGTGACAAAGAAAACTCGACAATTGAAAATGTTACATTTGAAGATATAACAGTACTTCATAACTTCCATAAGCCGGTATTGTCAATTCACAATGCAGATAATGCAGCAATTTCTAACGTGACTTATAAAAATATTGTAGTTGAAGATGCATGCATGGGACTTGGAGATGGAACAAAAGAATTAATTGATTTACAGGTATTAACAAATTCAGGATGGTCAACAACTTCTGACAGAGGAACTATTTCAAATGTTACAATTGACGGCTTTAAGGTACTTTATGGAAATGAATCACTTCCTTCACAGATTAAAGGATTTGACGAAGAACATGGTATTGATGGAGTTTCAATTTCAGGATTAAATATTAAGGGTAAAGATATTAAATCATTTGAAGATGGTGAATTTGAAGTAGATGAAGACACAGTAAAGAATGCGGAAATAAAGTAGGAGGAGCATTATGAAGAAAAAGTTTATAATTATAATGGGATGTCTTGCCGTAGTATGTGCAGTAATGTCAGCTGTTGTAGCTGTAGGCAATTCATCAGTAAAAATGTCAAATAAAAATTTGACGGTAGTAACAGCTCCTGACCAGAAGGAAGCGATGGAGAACGATGCTTTTAAGGAAGAAGAATATGTTGCACCTGAAATTGATGGTACAAATGTGGCGTTAGATGGAAGAGCAGATGCAAATGGATTTAATGATGTTTATAGAGCTCCAAATATTATTGACGGTAGCAGATTAACATACTGGGAAGGTTCTCAAAATGAAGAAAGCCAGATAATTTCTGTAGACTTAAAGGATTCATATACTATTCATACAGTTGTAGTTGGATTGAATCCGGCTCAGATTTGGGGAAAGAGAACTCAGACATTTACAATTGAAGCAAGTGATGACGGACAAAATTATACAGAAGTAATACCATCTACAGATTATGATTTTGATCCAAAGACAGGCAATCAGGTCGTTATTGACATTGATAATGTTAAAATGCAGTACATAAGACTGACGTTTACAAAGAACACAGGTGCAGTAGCAGGTCAGATTGCTGAACTTGAAGTTTATACAAACGACAAATAAAATTGTGTGTAGTCTGGAGAGTTTAATTAAATATAATGTGTTTAAAAGATATTTTGCGTAGAACCAATATATGTTGAAATATAATTTGAAACACAACAAATAAAAAGAATCATACTTGTTATCGGTTTATATGAAATAAATCTGATAAAAGGATGATTCTTTTTTGTTTAAATAGTACAGGTTCATGTTTAAGGATCTGTAGAATGTTCTTTATGTTTGAATACATTGTCAGACTAAATTTAAGAATCAACAGAATATTCTTTAAATTTAAACGTATTGTCAGGAACACACTTGTTAATTAACTTTGTATATGCTTTAGACATGCTCTTAGGCAGTTTGAATTTGGCTCTAACATATATTTTTGCGAAAGCCTTTTCTCCTATAGAATCTAAAGTATTGCTCCTTATTTTAACATATTTTAAATTTGGAAGCTTATAGAAAACTTTTTCTTCGATTGTATTTACGCTATCGCCAATAATGACATCTTCAAGTTTTGTGCAATTTACAAAAGCCTTCTTCGGTATAATCTCAACTTTATTTCCAATTTTTAAATGCTTTAATTTTGTTAAATTATCAAATGCTTTTTTAGAAAGTGCTGTCACATCAAAAACTCTTCCCTGAAACTCGATAGTTGATGGAATTTCTAAAGACTTAATACTATAGTCTTTAACTCCTTCAAAAGATACAGTTGAATCAGATAAAATTTTATAATTACAATCGTCAATTTCACAGGTTTTATTAATTGAGGATTCAATCTCAAGCGAGCCGTCATACCAATCAATTTCATTAAATGACATTGCATTTTCAAATGAAGTTACGGTTGGTTTATCGCCACCATATTTTTTATACCAGCTTGATGGATATAAAACATTTTTATTATAGTGAGCTAAACTTGTGTCTACATCCGAGGATTCATTTTTTCTGACTTTTCTGCAAATGACTACCGTTCTGTAATCATGTACTTCATACGAGCATGTTGATAACATTAAAAGTGAATCTTTTTCATTTACATCGACAGGACATTTGTAGGATGAACGAACCTCTATCTGATATAAAAAGTTTAAAAACTGCTCTTTCGTCTGAAATGTGCTTTGCAGATAATTGAATCCATCACTGATTTCAAAATCTCCTGAAACTCTCATGTATCCTATTATTTTCCATTTGCTTTCTTTATATAAGGTGTCAAATGTAATTACAGGATGTTGTTTGTAAAATTCAATATCTTTATATTTTAACAACTGATGAAACATCATTCCTGTTGAATCCATATTGTGTCCGTGTATTACAAGATTTTTTGAGCGGGGTTTGATTTTTGAATTGCTTTGTATGTAAAGACAACCATTTTTATCACGACCACCTTCAAAATCATGCTTTAAATAAAATTCTGAGTTGCCGGTTGACTGCATTACCGGATAATCGATATTAGTTCCGGGAACTTTTAACCAACCTCGTATGTCCGAGTTTATTTCCAAAAGCTTTGAAAACTTTAATAATATTCCATCAGCTCCCTTGGCACCTTTTTCATATGATTTGTCCAAATTAATGTCAACAGGGGTATTCTCGGACGAATCGTCATCTATAACTTCATTGTTGCCGTCAGATTCAGGAGAATCTGAAACTGAATAATATAATGATTTATATTTATTGTTAAGCTGTTTGGAATGATAAGGCTGTATGCCTAAGTAATAAATCAAAAAAATAACGCATCCAATTAACAATAAAACAGAACAAATCATTACCGTAAGTCTGATTTTTTTCTTGCTTTTAATACTAATCATAAATATCTCCTATTGGATTTGGAAAAGTAAAATAAAGATAATAATGACAAAATATATTTATTTAATTTTCATTATAAAGAGTGTTTAGGGGGGAGTTTAAAATAGTGTTGAAATATAAAAATGCTTTCGGATTATTCTGTATTATGTAACAGGAAAATCCACATTTAACTTTAAAATAATTATAATTGTAATAATAAAAAAAAGCAATAAAACATAAAATTAATATAAAGAAAGTAAGCAGGATTAAATACTGGCATAAATACCTTCAATATGAGATTAGATAAACATAGATAATACAAAAATATATATACATAAAATACAAAAAAAGTGGTGATTGAAAGGTTTTTTTGTGCAATAACAATAAAAAAATGAAAGGTTTTTGGTTAAAACGCACCCGCCAAACAGATTGACAAAGGCATGGTGCCATGTTAATATTAGTTTAACGTTAAACGGATGTGGGAAAAGTGATTTATTGGGGTGTGCCCGGGGGGGGACAATTTTCAAAAAATCTTTTATTTTACCCAGGAAACAAAAAACAATTAAATAAGTGAAATTCTTTAAACTGTTACAAGTTTAACGTTTAACTTATTCGAAGAAAGGAAGAGGTAGAGAAATGAAAAAAGTATTTAAAAAGTTATTAGTTATGGTAAGCGCTGTTGTTCTTACATTTAGTATGAATGTAGCAGCTGCAGAGGATATTGTGTTGAATGATAGTGGAAGTCCATTTATTAAATCGTTTGATCCGGGAACAAGTGGAGAGTACAAGTATTTAGGATATGCTTACTGTTTTGAAGTAGGACCTGAATATAAATATTTACAGATTACATATACAGGTGATCCTACAGCATTTGATGAATTAAGATTAGAATTTGTAGTTAACTCAGACCCATCAGAGGAAAAGAAATTAACTCCTGTATGGTTCAGAGAAAATGACGAAGGTACAGTTAGAACTACAGACGGTGGATTAGTTCCAAACCCTTCATCAACAGAACAGACAGCGGTAATTGATTTAGAAAAATCAGGAATTGACTTATCAACAGGTATCAGAGCATTTCATATACACGATACACCTGGTAAAGGTAAGTTCACAATTACAGATGCAAGATTAATGACAAGTGCACCAAAGGGTGGAGCATCAGCAAGTGCAAGTGATGTTAAATCATCATCAGATGATAAGAAAGCAAGCAGTGATTCAAAATCAAGCTCAAGCACAGAAAGTAAGAGTTCGGATTCATCTTCAAGCAAAGACAGCTCAGCATCATCAGCTTCAGCATCTTCATCAAGCGATAGCTCAGAATCAGTAGGAGGTGGAGCAACAGCAGCACCTACAACAGGTTCAGCAACATATCCAATTGCTATAGCTATAGGAGGTATTGTAGTAGCAGGCGCAGCATTAGTTGCATCAAAGAAAATGAAAATCCAGTAGTTTTAAGAAAGGAAGAAGGTTCATATGAGATTAAAGAAAATTAGTAACAAAGCAATAGCTTACGCATGCGTCGGAACATTAGCAGTAAGCAGCTTAGCAGGTGTTAACTTTGCATCAGTAAAAGCGGATGAAGAGAGCGGAACAGAAGCAGAAGTTAATTCGTATAAGGAAGTTAGTATTCCATGGATGGCTAAGGAATATGATCCGGGCACAGATGGTGATTACAAATATCTTGCAGGTGTTGATCTTGCAGCACTAGAATTGACTAGTGATTATAAATATTTACAGCTCACATATACAGGTGATGCTACGGCATTTGATGCTTTAAGATTTGAAATGACAGGAGCAGATGGCTCTTTGGGAACATATTGGTTTAAGGAAAACCCACAGGGAACAATTAAGACATCTGATGATACATTAGTTGCAGATCCTTCAGAAGAGGAACAGACAGCAGTAATTGATCTTGAAAAATTAGGAATTAGTGGTGCAGACTTAATTACGACGATTCATATGCATGATTCACCGGGAAATGGTAAGTTTACAATTAAGGAAGCTAAGTTTACAAACAGTCCAAAAGAAGTTAAGTCGATTAGCATTCCATGGATGGCTAAAGAATATAATCCTGGAGAGGGAGAAGGATATCAGTATCTTGCAGGAATTGATCTTGCTGACCTAAATGTAACAAATGATTACCAGTATTTACAGTTATCATATACAGGTGAATCTACATCATTTGATGAACTTAGATTTGAAGTAGTTGGAACAGATAAAGGATTAGGAACATTCTGGTTTAAAGAAAATCCACAGGGAACAATTAAGACAGTAGATGACACATTAGTTGATAATCCAACAGAAACAGAGCAGACAGTTGTAATTGACCTTGCAAAATCAGGAATTACAAATGCTGAAGGAATTGCTACAATCCATATGCATGACACAAAGGGTAAAGGCACATTTACAATTACAGATGCTCAGTTTACTAATACACCACTTCAGGTAGCAAAGACTGTAGTTGAACCAGAAGAAACAACTCCGGAGGAAACAACACCTGACAATAATGGGGAAACAACACCGGAAACAACAACAGAAAAAGTAATTGCAGATGGAACAAATGACATCATTTTAAATGGTGATGACCAGGGCAAGAGTGCTATGATTGGAACTTACTCAATTAAGAAAGGCTCTGTAGAAAAACCAAATTACAAATATCTTGGATGGGCAACATTTAAAGACTTTGCAAACGAATCATACAAATACTTAAAGATTACATATACAGGTAATATTAAATTACTTAGATTTGAATTTGAAGGCAAAGGTGGAGAAAAACAGGGACCATTCTGGTTTGATCCTGAACAGGCAACTCATTTTGTAACAGAAGATGGTAGTGCAATTCCACTTGTTGGAAACAACACAACAGTAGTAATTGATCTTGCTAAATCAGGCGTTGATATGAGCAAATATAATTCAGGTGTACATATGCACTGCTCAGCAGAAGACGAAGACGTAAATATTTCAATTACAGACGCATTGTTATATGGTGGAAAGAAGAGTGAACCACAGCCGACAACAACTGCAGCACCAACAACAAAACCAACAACTGTAGCACCAACAACAACTCAGACAGCAAAAATTTCAGTTGGAAAGACAGCTGTTAAGAGTGCAACAAAGAAAAAATCAGCAAAGAAAGCTTCTGTAGTACTTAAGAAAGTTAAAGGGGCAAAAGGATACCAGGTTAAAATTTCTACATCTAAGAAATTTAAGGGTAAAGCAACAAAGACAATCACAACTGCAAAAGTTAAATTCGTTGTTAAGAAATTAAAAGCAAACAAGAAATACTATGTTAAGGCTAGAGCATACAAAGTAGTAAACAAGGCTAAAGTTTATGGCAAATGGTCAGCAGTTAAACAGGTAAAAAATAAATAATAATAACAGTTAATTACTAGAAAGCCCTCACGTAATAAACATGTGAGGGCTTTCGTTTTAAAAGAAAGGGCAAATGCAAGTGAAGAAGGGAAAAGTTTTTACAGTTATATTGATGGGAATAGTAATGACAACAGGGGGAAATATGACAGAATTTAATACAGAGGTAAAGGCGGATATAAGTTCAGAATTTGAAATTCCTCAAGCAGATGAGGCAGGAAGAATTGGCGCAAGCATGCCCTATCTTAGATATGATTCAAAAGATGCAGAGATTGGAAATGGCGCAAAAATAGAAGAGTCAGTAAAATCTGAACGAACAAAGATTGCAAGTCAGGCGTCACAACAGTCGTATGTAAGTCTGCCGGTTAAAGATTCATATGCAGAATGGACTGCAGTTAAAAGTGGTTCAGGTGTAACAATGAGATTTACAATGCCGGATTCAACAGATGGTAAAGGATTAACAGGAAGCCTTGATGTATATGTAAATGGAGAATTTTGTCAGAAAGTTGATTTGACATCTTATTACATGTGGCAATATTTTGCAGGTGGAAATCCAAGTGATAAAAACAACGGAGGAGTTCCGTGCTTTGCATTTGATGAAGTACATTTTATTTTGAATAAAACTTTAAATCCGGGGGACAAAATAAGAGTTCAAAACTCAGGAAGAGACAATTTGGTTTATGGTGTAGATTTTCTTGAAATCGAAGAAGTTCCACAACCTATTGCACAGCCTGCAAATTCTTTGAATGTCGTAGATTATGGTGCGAAGCCAAATGATGGAAAAGATGATTATAATGCAATAAGAAATTGTATAAGTGCTGCTAATATTCAGGGAAAAGATGTTTATTTTCCAGAAGGAACTTTTAATATAGGCAGAAAATGGACTTTTTATGGAAAGAACATAAAAGTTACGGGAGCAGGAATGTGGTATACAAACATTCAGTTCACAAACAGTAATGCGAATAGCGGAGGAATTGCATTTGCAGGAGAAAATTCATGTTATAATGTAGAATTTTGCAATATGTATATTAATTCAAATTTAAGCTCAAGATATAATGAACAGGCATCATATAAATGTTTTAGTGATGTTCCGGGAAATGGAAGTGTAATACATGATATTTGGGAAGACCATTTTGAGTGTGGATTTTGGTTAGGAGATTATAGTGGAACAGTTGATTATTCAGATGGAATGAAAATAATCAATTGTAGAATTAGAAACAATTTAGCTGACGGAGTAAATTTCTGTCAGGGTACAAGCAATAGTGTGGTATATAACTGCTCAATAAGAAATAATGGAGATGACGGACTGGCATGTTGGAATAATAATTATTTGTCAGCGAAAGATGAAACAGGAAATGTGTTTGCATATAATACAATAGACTTTATTTGGAGAGCCGGAGGCATTGCAATATATGGAGGAGATGGATTTAATATTTACAATAATTATATTTGCGATACATTCATGGCATCTGGAATTCATTTGAATACAACATTTGATGGATATAAATTTAATAATACGAAAAATATAAAATTCGAAAATAATACATTGGTAAGATGTGGAACATATAAAGACAGTTGGGGTAGTTCTTTGGCAGCAATTGATATTTCGCAAAATGTAAAGAATGTTTCATTTGTTAATACAAAAATATATGATGCATGGCACGATGGAATAGCTTTAAAGGACAACATACAAGGGATAAAATTTGAAAATACAATAATTTATGGAAGTGGAACTGCAGGACAGAAAGTGTCAGGAAATGTAGGAGCAGCAATTAAGACATCGGGAAGTCCGAAAGCTCAAATTGATAATATAAGTATAACTAACAGTGCTTATAATCATAATGACAAACCGTATCTTTTTACAGGAAGTTATAATGGAATTTCAATTTTGAACGAATTGTTGTATAATAATTTGGCTTATGAAGTACCGGGATATCCTGAAGTTTCAGATGTTACAAAGGATGAGGAGACAATAAAACCAGGTGATAACGAGACAACACCTGGAAATGACAACCGTAATGATACGGGAACATCTTCGAATTCAGAAACAGTTTCAAATCAGAATGATGAGACTAAGAAAAAAATAACAAAGAATAAACCGGGAAAAGTAAAGATTAAATCTGTAAAAAAGACAAAAGGTAAAATGAAAATTACTTTGAAAAAATTAAGAGGGGTTTACAGGTATCAGATTAAAGTTTCAACTTCAAAGAAGTTTGTAGGCAAAAATACTCTTACTAAAAACTTAAAGGGGACAAAAGCGGTTTTCAAAAAAATCAATGTAGCAAAAAAGTATTACGTTAAGGCTAGAGCGTATAAAATTGTGGAAAAGAAAAGATTATATGGAAGATGGTCGGGGGTCGTATCTAAATAACCAACACAATTGCGAATAGTTGAACGTAAAACTTTAAATAAAATAAGAAGGAGAAGAAACATGAGAAAAAGTATTCAAAAGGTTTTATCATTTGCTTTAGCAGGGGCAATGGTATTACAACCTTTACCTTCAGCACAGAGTGTGTTTAAGGTAAACGCAGGGGTGGCTTCGGAATCAAAGTTTGATATTCCGCAAGCTGATGCAAGTGGACGTGTAGGAGCTAAGGTTCCTTACACAAGATATGATTCATTACAGGCGAATATTGGTGGCGGAGCACAGATTGCTTCATCAAAGAATTTCGACAGAATGAATATTGCAAGCCAGGCTTCGGAACAGTCATATGTAAGACTTCCTGGAAAAGGAGCTTACACAGAGTGGACAATGAACACTACCGGAGATGGGGTTACAATGAGATTTACAATGCCTGATTCCAGTGATGGAATGGGACTTAAAGGCTCATTAGATGTGTATGTAAACGGACAGTACAAACAGACAATCGATTTAACATCTTATTTTATGTGGCAGTATTTTGCCAGTGGAAATCCAAGTGACAATAACGATGGTGGGGTGCCATGTTTTGCATTTGATGAAGTACATTTTAAATTAGACAATTCATTAAAGAAGGGTGATACAATCAGAATTCAGAGCAGTGGAGCCAATGCTTTAGAATATGGTGTAGACTTCCTTGAAATTGAAAATGTACCTGATGAAATTGCACAGCCGGACAATTCTTTAAATGTTGAAGATTTTGGAGCAGTTCCTGATGATGGACAGGACGACTATGATGCAATTTATCGTTGTATAGAAGAAGCAGACAGATCAAACATGGATGTTTATATCCCGGCAGGAACATTTGAAATCGGACAGGTTTGGAGATTATATGGTTCAAACATGAAGATTACAGGTGCAGGTATGTGGTATACAAATATTCAGTTTACAAATCCTGATGCCGGTGGTGGTGGTATTTCCGCCGGATGGCAGACAAGCGGTTCAAAGGATGGATATTGTAATAATATTGAATTTTGTAATATGTACATTAATTCAAATCTTAGATCACGTTATAACCAGCAGGCAGTATATAAATGCTTTATGGATGTATTCACAGATGGATCAGTAATCCATGATATTTGGGAAGAACATTTTGAATGTGGATTCTGGTTTGGTGATTACAATGGAAAAATGGATTACTCAGACGGAGTTAAAGTAATGGACTGTAGAATTAGAAATAATCTTGCAGACGGAGTAAACTTCTGTCAGGGTACAAGCAATGCAACAGTTTACAACTGCTCTATCAGAAACAATGGTGATGATGGTTTAGCATGTTGGAATAACAGCTGGGGCGGAGCTAAAAATGAATCTGGAAATGTATTCGCATATAATACAATTGATTTCATATGGAGAGCTGGTGGTATTGCAATCTATGGTGGTGATAATTTCAAAGTTTATAACAATTACATTTGCGATACATTTATGGCAGCAGGTATTCATTTAAATACAACATTTGACGGTTACAAATTTAGTGAGTGTAAAAATATGACATTTGATAATAACATCATAGTTCGTGCCGGATGTACAAAGGACAGCTGGGGTGAAGAACTTGGTGCAGTTGATATCAAGCAGGAAGTCAAGAATGTAACATTTAACAATACTCAGATTTATGATGCTCAGCATGATGGTATCAGAATCCTTGATAACTCAGCAAGTAATGTAGTGTTTAACAATACTAAGATTTTAGGCTCAGGTATAGATGGTCAGCAGGGAAATTATTCATCAGTTCCTCATGCAGGTGCAGCTATCAGACTTGGAAGCTCATCATCAGCTACATTTAATGGAATCGAAATTGCAAATTCTGCATTTAAGAACAAAGAAGATGGATCACCATATTTCTATACAGGTGGAACAGATTCATCATGTGTGAAGAATGCAACAATCTATGATGATGATGTTACATATACAGTACCGGGTTATCCTGAACCATATATTGATGGTGGACAGCAAGGTGGTGTTACAAATCCATTAGAAGGTATTACAGGATATGATATTGCTTTAACAGGTTTAACATGGAAAAATGAAAATGGCTCATCAGACCTTAAAAATGGAGATAAGGTTACATTCTCTGTTGCAATTACTAATACAAGTAATGTAGATATTCCTGAAGGAGTAACAATTGGATTCAAAGTTGTAGTTGATGGAACAACAACTTACAGAAATCAGAAATTTAAAGATGGTTTGAAAGCAGGACAGACAGTTAAACTTTCAACAACAGGTGCTTGGACAGCTTCAAGAGGAGGACATACAATCGTTGCTACAGCAGATGATACAAATAAGCTTCCTAATGAAACTGACAAGAATAATAATACAAGAACAAAGAAATTTAATGTTTATGGAGATGCAGCTACAAATCCTGTAACAAGAGTTTCAGGTGGATATGACTTGGTTGTATCAAAGATAGTTGCAAATAAGCAGGATATCGCTGTTGGAGATCAGTTAGTATTTACAGCAACAATTACAAATGCTGGTGATACAGCTATTCCGGCAGGAACAACTATTGGATATCAGTTACAGATTGATGGAAACACATCAAACATTTTATGGTGTGATACATATAATAGTGGATTAGCAGCAGGCCAGTCAGTTGATTTGACAGTAAATTCAGGCTCATCAAAGGTTAATTACTGGACAGCTACAAGTGGAAAACATAGCATAATGGCATGGGTTGATGATGTTAATAGAATTCAGAACGAAGTTAATGAAGATAATAACCAATATACTATTTCATTAGATATTCCAACAGCATCAATGATTGAAAATCCAGATGCACCTGATGATTTAAACAATCCTGGACAGGTTGAAACAACAAAACCGGTTGAGACAACAACAAAGGCACCAGAAACAACAAAACCAGTTGAGACAACAACAAAGGCACCTGAAACAGCTAAGCCAGTTGAGACAACAACTAAGACACCTGAAACATCAAGAGATACATCGGAAGATATCGTAATTAATGAATTCATGAAAACATGGACAGTAGGTACAGGAAACGGATACCAGTATATGGGTCAGGTAAATTACAATGCACCTGCAGGATACAGATATCTTCAGTTGACATATACAGGTGATACAAGAGCATTTGAAGAACTTAGATTAGAATTCTTTACAGATATGAAGAATCCGTATTGGTTCAACAAAAATCAGGCAGTTAAGTTTGTGACAACAAATGGAGATGTAGTTAGTTCTCCATCATCCACTGCAAAGACAGTTGTAATTGACCTTCAGAAATCAGGTTTAAATATTAACCAGACAAATACTGGTTTCCATATTCATAATACACAGGGATATGGAAGTTTTACAATTACAGATGCAAGACTTTATAAAACAGCAGCTGTAGAACAACCAACAACAAAACCGGTTGAGACAACAACAAAGGCACCAGAGACAACAAAGGCGCCTGAAACAACAAAACCAGTTGAAACAACAACAGAAGCTCCATCAATGGTTTCAGATAAAGTTATTGTACATGGATATCAGATGAGTGCTAAGTTCAACGGAGTAGAAGGAGATATGGGAATTCGTATCGTATATTCTGTAGAACCTGAAATTGATGGAAAGAAAGTAGAAAAAGCAGGTGTTATTTGCGGAATAGTATATGGTGACAACCCAATAACAAAGAATGACATTGTATTAAACAGCAAGAATTCTTATGTAGCAAGCTATGAAGCAACAGACAAAGGTTTGATTGGCGATGTAGTTGGCGATTCAAAGACAGCAAAGAATTATGTAAGAACATTTGGTTTGAAAGACTACAATGCAGAAGGACTTTCAGCAAAATACTACACAAGATCATATGCAATTTTAGAAGACGGAACAATTGCATACAGTAATGTAGAAGAATTCAATATTTATGAAATCGGAAAGAAGATTTACCAGAAGAGATCAATGGTAAATGAGGCAGCTCATAATTACTTATATAATAAGATTCTTAAGGTGGTAAATCCTGCAGAATTACCAATTGATTATAATTGGAGCAATACAATAGAAAAATAAATAAAAGATATTGAAAACGGAGGCTATCGCTTCAACATTTAGGTTGTTGAAGCGAAGCCTCTTTGTGTTATATATGGGACTTTATTATGAATCAATTTTAATGAAATATTTGTATAATTTTTGATGTAATACTTGTATGTTTTTTAATGAAATATTTGAAAAAATCACCGCAATATTTGTATGAGTTTAAGTGCAATATTCCAGGGTTTTGGTAGAACATTTTACACTAATATGATAAAATAAAATAATAACTTTATTTACAATTTAATAGTGTCAAATGCGTATAACAACACAAAGGGGTGATTATTATGACAAATGACAAAGTAAGAATTCATCAGAGAGTACAGGATGTAATGAACGTGGATGAACTGTACAATTATATTTACAGATATGTGCATGATAACAACATGGAACAGTCAATTATGGCATTGGAAATGGCGAATGAATGCCATAAGGAACAGACAAGGATGGAAGGTGGACCGTATATTATTCATCCGTTAACAATTGCAAGACATGCAATATCCTTAGGAATTAAAGAAGACAACATAATTGCAACGATGCTTTTACATGATGTGTGTGAAGATTGTAATATTTCGGAAACAAGTATGCCTATAAATGATATTGTTAAAGCCGGGGTAAAAGCAATGACATTTGAAGTTAAGCCAGGTGAGGATAAGGAAGAAGCAAGATTAAAATATTTTGCAAGGCTAATTGATAATAGAGAAGCAACGATAACAAAGATGTTTGACAGGTGTAATAATGTGTCGACAATGGCTTTAATATTTTCGAGAAAAAGACTCGTTAAGTACATTAATGAGACAGATAAGCATGTCATTCCTCTTATTCAACAGGCAAGGATAAGATATCCTGAATTCGAGCAAATATGCTTTGCAGTAGAATATCAGATGAATTGTATGTTAAACTCGGTAGAAATGTTATTAGAATTTAACGATTCAAAGAGAGTATAGACTATTAAATGTCTATATAGTTTACAGAAAACGGTATGCAGTTATAAATAAATGTGATGTGATTAAAATTTGTGCAAATAACTACCATTTCATAGCTGTAAAAAATATATATTTTAAATACCCCTAAAATATAATAGTGAAAGGATTGCATAATGGATAACAACCAAAATATTGAGACAGAAAAAGTTCACAAAAGAAGGGTAAGATATAAAGGAACGCACCCGAGAACGTATGCAGAAAAGTATAAAGAACAACAGCCTGAAAAATATGCTGATACAATAGAAAAAGTAATACGAAAGGGAAGTACTCCTGCAGGTATGCATATATCTATTTGTGTAAAAGAAATATTAGAATTTTTACAAATAAAGCCGGGGCAGAAAGGATTGGATGCAACTCTAGGATATGGTGGACATACATCAAAGATGCTCGAATGCCTTGAAGGAAATGGTCATGTATACGGATTAGATATAGATCCGATAGAAATAGAAAAAACAAAAAAGAGATTAGCAGACAAAGGATTTGGAGATAATATATTTACAGCTATTAATACTAATTTTGCAAATATAGATGAAGTGGCAAAAGAATACGGCCCATTTGATTTTGTATTGGCAGATTTAGGTGTATCATCTATGCAGATTGATAATCCGGAGAGAGGATTTACTTATAAATATGATGGCCCGCTTGATTTACGATTAAATCCGCATAAAGGAATTTCAGCAGCTCAAAGATTGGAAAATATCAGGGAAGATGAACTTGAAGGGATGTTTATTGAAAACTCAGACGAACCTTATGCCGCTGAAATTGCAAAGGCTATAGTGGAAAGGAACCGAAAAGGACAGAAAATAACAACAACACTTATGCTTAAAGATGTAATAGAAGAGGCATTAGCTTTTATTCCACAGAAAGAAAGAAAAGAAGCAGTGAAAAAGTCCTGTGCCAGAACATTTCAGGCTCTAAGGATTGATGTAAATAATGAATTTGAAGTATTATATGATTTTCTTGAAAAACTACCTGATGCAATGGCACCAGGTGGAAGAGTTGCGATTCTGACTTTCCATTCAGGTGAAGACAGACTTGTAAAGAAGGCATTTAAAGCCCTATATAAGCAGGGAATATTTTCAGAAATTGCAAAGGATGTAATAAGACCGTCTGCAGAAGAATGTAATATGAATCCGCGTGCAAGATCGACAAAAATGCGTTGGGCAATAAAAAATTAACAAATTAGTAAAATATTGTTTTGAGTATATAGAATATTTGTATTATAATGGAAAATGTATAAGAACGTGAATAGTTACATCGCACAATGAAAAATTGGAAATGATAATATAGTTGTGCGTAAAGGATAAAAGGAGGAGGAAATTAATGAATCCTATTATTTTAGATAAGGTAAGGGGTTGTATGTTAGGTGGTGCTGTAGGTGATGCACTTGGTTACCCGGTTATGAATCTTAACATTGATGATATTCGTAAAGAACATGGTGAAAATGGTATTAGCGAATATTTATTAGATGAAAATGGTAAAGCAGGAATATCAGATATAACACAGTTATCGTTATTTACTGCAAATGGAATTTTATCAGGAAAGACAAAAGCCTGTAAAATAGGTACTGAGGGACCAGATGTTGCAACAGTATGTCAGGCATACAAAGATTGGGTTAAAACACAGGAAAGTGATAATACTAACGAAAGCCATACAACATGGTTATATAATATAGAAAATTTGCATAGTAGAAGACATTCATTAGAATCAGGAATAGATATTTTCAAAGGCGATTTTGGAAGTGTTGAAAAGCCTGAAAAGTTAGGAATGGATTTTGGAGCTATTACAAGAATCGCTCCTGTGGGACTTTATTTTAAAGAAGAAAATATGCAGATTGAAGAAATAGATGTGTTTGCTGCAAATGTAGCTGCATCTACACATGGATATGATGCTGCTTATATTTCAGCTGCAATATTAGCTCATATAATAAATAAAGTAACATATACGGAAATGACTTTAAAAGAAGCTGTGTCAGATGCAATGAACACAGTAAAAAGATTATGTGGATATAAACCACATGTTGAAAGCGTCATGGAAGGGTTAAGCAGAGCTGTTTCTTTAGCCGGTGACGATATAGATGATAAAGAAGCAGTATCAGAAATCGGTATAGGAAATAGTGCCGATGAAGTACTTGCAGCAGCAATTTACTTTAGTTTAAAGTATGAAGAAGATTTTGAAAAAGCAATTCATGCTGCGGTCAATAATGACGGTAAAAGCGGAGCAATAGCATCCGTAACAGGAAATATACTTGGTGCATATCTTGGAGCAAGAGCAATTCCTGAAAAATATTTAGAAAAATTAGAGTTACGCCATATAATCCAGATAATAGCAGAAGATTTACACGAAGATTGCCCGAATACAAATTATTTTGACAACTTCAATTGGATTTGGGAAGAAAAATATGGCGAAGCCTGTTATATTATTTAATAACTCAGAATTACAAAAAACTGCCTTCATGTTCGCATGTAAAGGCAGTTTTTCTAAGAAATCAAAGCCATAAGGAATGAGTCTTACAGGGAAGAAGCCGAATGGAAGGGGCAATACAGATTAATAAAGGAGAATATGTTGGACGACAAATTAAAGCAACAAATATTTTTAGAAATAGCAATGCCTATTTGTACCAGAGAAAAAGTAATGCTTATGCATAAGTTTGTACAACATGGAAAAACAAGTTGCTTAGAACATAGCATAGCTGTAGCATACAATAGCTTTTTGATGGCAGAAGCCATGGGAACTGAATATGATAGGGAAAGTCTTATAAGAGGCGGCCTTTTGCATGATTATTTTTTATATGACTGGCATAAACCTCATGGAAGATGGCATGGATTTAAACATCCTGCAATAGCATTGAAAAATGCTACAAGAGATTTTAAATTAACAGAAATAGAAAAGAATCTTATAGTAAGACATATGTTCCCACTAGTGCCAATACCACCTAAAAATATTGAGGGTGGTATAGTATGTATGGTTGATAAGTGGTGTTCACTTAAAGAAACATTTTGTAGCGACATTTATAAAAAAGATGAAATGGTTCAGCAAATAATTAAAGTGGTTGAAATTAAACTAAGAGAAAAAGAAACAAGAGAATCAACGGTTAATATTTCACAGAGATATGTTGTTTCATAAAAATATGATTTTAGGCTGCAAATAATAAAAGATATAATAAAAAAACAAAAGAGTGACTTTAAAGTTATTAATTGGATTAGTATTTTATGTAAAACAAATCTGAATGAAGCATTAGGAGGAATAGTATGGCAGGATTAGTTTTAGAAGGTGGAACATTCAGACCTATTTTTAGTTGTGGCGTAATGGATGCGTTATTAGATAATGGTATCGAATTTCCTTATGTAATAGGTGTATCGGCAGGAATAACAGATGCGATATCTTATATTTCAAAACAGAAGGAAAGAAATTTACTTGTATTAGAAAAATATAGAAATGACAAAAGATATATCGGAATAAATAATTTTAAGACAGATAAAAGTTTATTTGGTCTTGAATTTGCATATGGAACAGTTCCAAATGAATTAATGCCATTTGATATGGAAACATATAAGAAATACACAGGAAAGGTAAGAGTTGGTGTAACTAATTGTATTACAGGAAAAGCTGAGTATATGGATGGCATGGAAATGGATGATAAATATACAATGCTAAGAGCAACATGTGCAATACCCGGATTTTTCCCAACGATTAACATTAATGGAACACCATATTATGATGGAGGGATAGCTGACCCGATTCCGATACGTAAGTCTATGGCGGATGGAAATGAAAAAAATCTAATTATCCTGACACAGCCATTAGAATATAGGAAAACATTAAATGCAAAGACCCAATTTGCAGCGAATCGTGTTAAAAAGAAATATCCTGAATTAGCAAATGCCCTATATACAAGACACATCAGATATAACGAGACAGTAGAGTATTGTCATAAGTTGGAAGATGAGGGAAAGGCAATAATACTTCAGCCAAAGGTGAAACTCAATAGTTTTGAAAAGGATGTGAAAGTGTTGAGACAGACAAATGAAATGGGATATGAAATGGCTATGGACAAAATGGATTTAATAAAAGAATTAATAAAAAAATAAAAATATTTTTATCAAAAATAAGCGTAAAATTATGTTTTTTCGACATTTTTTTGCGCTATTTTTTTTGCAAAAAAGGCAAAAACACCAAAATGAAAATTTTGAAATCCCATAAAATAGTAAGGTGTTTGTGCATAATCAACAAAAAAACAAATAAAATAGACATTTTTTTGATGATATATTGCAAAAAATGTTTTTAAATTCTAATATTTTAAATATAGAACGACATATATATTGGGAATATGTTGGGGGTCGGATTCAAAAAAGCGGGCAAGTCAGCCTGATATTTCGTGAGTTAATGCGTGTATTGAAAACTTTTTAATATACGCTTTATTTTTATCTTGGTAATTTAGAAAAATAAAAATTACCAAATAAATATGTATAGAGTTTTGAATTATTATTGAAAACCGTAGAGTGATAATAATAGAAATCAGAAAGGGTTTGTATTAATTATATTATGCGGAAAATGTTGAGATTATTAATTATATTTATGCGAGAAATGATGAGATTGGGCAAATATTTTACGTAATCGCAGAAAGTGAATAAAAACGCATAGCGCGTTTTTCATAAAAAATATGAAGGGGAGGTTTTTATTTAATGAGAACTAAAAATCTAAGGAAAGTGTCAAAAAGAGCAGCAAGCTTTGCACTTTCAGCAGCGTTGGTAGTTGGAGTAGTACCTGCGCAGAATTTAATGCCTACTGTAAAGGCAGCGGATGACAATACACCATATGTTATTTCGAACGGAAGAATGGTATATGCCAGCTCATCTGTAGAAAACAGTGATCCGTCTTATGCAGTGGATGGCTCAACATCCACAAGATGGGAAAGTTCATGGAACAACAAAAATGAATGGATGTACGTAGACCTCGGAAAAGTTACACAAATTACAGGTGTAAAACTTATGTGGGAAGGTGCGTACGCAACAGCTTACAAGATTCAGTTTTCTGATGATGAAGAAAACTGGAGAGATGTTTACACAAACAATTCATGTAAGGGTGGAAACGAAACAATTGATTTAAGTGGCTCAGCAAGATATGTAAGAATTTATATGACAGATAAAGCTTTGTCTGCTTATGGATACTCATTATATGAATTTCAGGTTCTTGGTTTAAACGGAGTTACACAGAGACCTGTAGATTACGGAAAAAATATTGCAGAAGGCAAGAATGTAACAGCATCATCACTTAGAGATGTGTGGTGGATGTATGATAACAATGGAGTAATTAATCAGTCGACAGTACTTGCTAAGAATGCAGTAGATGGAAATATGAATTCATACTGGACATCGGGTGAAAAAGACAACCAGTGGTTGTGTGTAGATTTGGGCAGAAATCATGAAATTGGACGTGTAGTTATTAACTGGGCATCTGATGCAGGTAAGATTTATGATATTCAGACATCAACAGATGGAAATAATTGGACAACATTATACAGACAGACAAAAGGTTCAGGAAATAGAGTAGAAGATGTAGAACTTTATGCTAATGCACGTTATGTAAGAATGTATGGATACACAAGAGTTGAGACAGGAAGTGGATTTAGCATTAATGAATTACAGGTATACGAATATAAAAATGGAGACAAGAAGGTAACACATAATATTGAAGCATTACCACAGTCTCAGGTAAAGAAAACTGCAAATAATAAAGGAAGTTATTTGACAAATGACATGTATGAAGCAAAAGCTAAGCTTCCGGTTTATGCAGCAGATAATGTTAAAGTTCCTGTTGAAAGTAATGACTGGTGGCAGTCAATTTTAATTAATAAGTTTGGAAACTTATTATCAACATTACCTTTAAAGACAAAATATTCAACAAAAGGACTTGGAGTTTTAACTGCTACAGAAGGTTGGCTTCCTGCAATGGGCGAGACAGATGTAAATGTTTCAGTAGTTTCAGAAACAAAACCTGACTTTTACATTATGCCTGAAAATCTTGACACAGCTTCAGCATGTGACAAGGTTATGGATTACAGTGACTATTCAGTAAAAGTAGGTTTATGTGATGACAATCATGTAGCAATGCAGTCAACACATGTAAAAGGTTCACCATATATCTTTACTGAATATGGAACAACAAGAACAATTTACATTTCATCATCAGCTGATGCACAGTGCTTTGATGCAAATGGAAATACAATTTTAGCAAATAATCTTGATAAGATTACAGCAGATCATATTGGACTTCAGGTTACAGATGATGACAATAAGAATGGTACAAAGAACTCAACAAGTTATTATTGTTTAACAGTACCTGAAAATACAACATTTAAGAAAATCGGAAGTTATATTAAAGTAACATTCCCTTCAGATGACGGATATATGTCAATTGGTACAATGAAGGCAAAGAATCAGTTAGAAACATTCTTTGCACATGGATATGCATTTGTAACAGATACAGCCGTAACATATGATTATAGTGATGACAATGCAAAGATTAATTCACACTATAACTTAACAACAACAGTAAAGAGAAATGGATTTTCAAATGAATCTATGTTATGTATGCTTCCTCATCAGTGGAAAAATTCAACAGATGATAACAATGCATTCACAACATATACTTCTGTAAGAGGTGATTTAAAGACAATCATTTCAAATAAATTTACAACAACAAAAACATTTGCAGGTCTTCTTCCGACATTTGCAATTCCATCAGGAAGTGACTTTGATAGTGAAGAGGCTCAGATGTATTTAGCACAGTTAGATGATGCAACAAAGAATTTGAACCCTGCAGCTGATGCTTATTGGGAAGGTAAGAATTTACATCCATTAGGAATGGGAGTTCTTATGGCTGACCAGTTAGGGGATACAGAATTAAGAGATGAATTCCTTGCAAGAATTAAGAAGATTCTTGTTAACTGGTTCACATATGATGGTAAAGATGATATTAGTTATTTTATTTATGATAACAATTGGGGAACACTTTATTATGCACAGAGTGAATTTGGTGCAAATGCTTCAATTTGTGACCACCATTTCACATATGGATATTTCATGTTTGCTGCTACAGTATTAGCAACATATGATGAAGAGTTCTACAATGATTACAAAGACATGATTGAAATGCTAATCAGAGATTATGCAAATCCATCTGATAATGATAGTGAATTCTGTAGATTCAGATCATACGATTTATATGAAGGACATTCATGGGCAGGCGGATATGCAGACAACGATTCAGGTAACAACCAGGAATCAGCGAGTGAATCATTATTCAGCTGGGTAAGCTTATATTTATGGGGAACACTTACAGGAAATGACACATACAGAGATGCAGGTGTATTTGGTTTCTCAAATGAAATGGATGCAGTACAGCAGTACTGGTTTGACTATGATAAAGATAACTGGGTTAAGGAATGGCCATACGATGTTGTAGGACAGGTTTATGGAGGAATTAACTTCTACGGTACATTCTTTGGTGGACAGCCATTATATGTATATGGTATTCAGTGGTTACCAATTTCTGAATATTTAACATACTACGGTATGAATCAGGAAAGATGTGCAGAAATTTATCAGGGATTATTAGATGATACTGATGAAGCTATGAAGAAAGCAGTTATCGTAGCTAGAAATGAAGGAAAGACTGAAGAAGAAATTCAGACAATGTTAGATACATATCCACAGGCAGATACAGGTTGGCAGCATATTACATGGCCATTCTTATCACAGACAAATCCAACATTGGCATTACAGAAATTCCTTGCAAATGATGATAAGGTACAGAAAACAGATACAGCAAATACATACTGGTTCATTAACAGTATGAAAGAATTAGGAACAAAGACAACTGATATTGTAGCAACAGGAGATTGCTCAGCAGCAGTTTACTACAATAAGAATACAAATAAATATACTGCTACAGTATGGAACCCAACAAATGCTACAAAGAAAGTAACATTTAAGAACGCAAATGGAACAACTTTAGGAACAGCAACAATTGGTGCAAAGGCGTTAGTAAGTTTTGAAGTATACAAAGATAAGAAATTTGATATTACTCAGGCTCAGACACCTGAAATTTCAGTTCCAACAGGTACATATGATGATACACAATATGTAGAAATTAAGTCATCTACAGAAGGTGCAACAATTTACTACACAACAGACGGAACAAGACCAACAACTTCATCAAAAGTTTATGACGGCATTATTCCTGCATCAAGTACATCAACAGTAAAAGCAATAGCAGTAAAAGATGGATACATTACATCAGCAATGGCATCTTCAACAATTACAGTAAATGGTGCAAAAGTATCAAAGAATACTAACATCGCATTAGGAAAGAATGTAACAGTATCTTCAAGTGAAAATCCATCAGTAAGTGGTGACAAATTAGTAGATAATGATGTAACAACAAGATGGTCATCAGAATTTACAGATGATCAGTGGTTCAACATTGATTTAGGTGGAAATTACACAATCAACAAAGTAACACTTGATTGGGAAGCTTCATATGCAACAGCATATAAGATTCAGACATCAGTAGACGGAAACAGTTGGAATACAGTTTACAGCACAACATCAGGAAAAGGTGGAGATGAAGAAATTGTATTTGATGCAACGATATGCAGATATGTAAGATTTCAGGGCGAAAAGAGAGTAATGCAGTATGGATACTCACTTTGGGAAGTTGGAGTATATGAAGCAAAGAAGGTTGAACAGCCATCATTTAGCTTAACGTCAGGAAATTACTCAGGAAACCAGAAGTTACAGATTAGCAGTGCAACAAAGGGTGTTGAAATCAGATATACAACAGATGGTTCTACACCAAATGAAAACTCAAAACTTTATGTACCAAGCATTACTTTAAATAAGAACACAACAATTAAAGCAATAGCATACAGAAAAGGAATGATTGCTTCAGAGGTTACAACAGCTACTTACACAATTAATGGTGGAAGTACAACAGAACCTGAACAGCCTACAGAACCTTCGAAACCAGATGAAGGAGAAACAACATTAGTAAATGTTGCTAAAGGTAAAACAGCATCAACATCAGGAACAGAGACAGATGCAATGGCAGCGGCAAATGCATTTGATGGAGATGAAGGAACAAGATGGTCATCAAATTTTGCAGATGATGCATGGATTGTAGTAGATTTAGGAAAGACATATGCAGTTAGCAAGGTTGTACTTAACTGGGAAGGTGCATATGGAGAATCATACAAGATTCAGACATCAACAGATGGAAAGAACTGGACAACAGCAAAAGATGTAACAGGAAAGAACGGAGGCATAGATACAATCACATTTAACACAGTAAATGCAAGATATGTAAGAATGCAGGGTGTTAAGAGAGGTTTACCATATGGATATTCATTATGGGAAATGGAAGTATATGCAACTGTTAAAGAAACAGCAGAATATGGCGTAGTTTCTAAGAATAAAACAGCAACAACATCAGGAGCAGAGACAGAAGCAATGGCAGCAGCAAATGCATTTGATGGAGATGAAGGAACAAGATGGTCATCAAATTTTGCAGATGATGCATGGATTTCAGTAGATTTAGGAAAAACATATGCAATCGATAAAGTTGTACTTAACTGGGAAGCAGCATATGGTAAAGCTTATAAAATTCAGACATCAACGGATGGAAATAATTGGACAACAGTAAAAGATTTGACAAATCAGGATGGTGGAGAAGATACTATCACGTTTAATGCAGTAAATGCAAGATATGTGAGAATGCAGGGCGTAACAAGAGCACTTCCATATGGATATTCAATCTATGAATTTGAGGTATATGGAAGATAAAAACAATTAGTCTGTGTTTATATATGGATAAAAATATTATCCATAAAAGGGTGAACATAATTAAGTAAAATAATGACAATTAACTTTTTGAAGAAATTGCTATTTTTATTAAATAAGTAGTTACGTGGGTTTAATAATCCACGTGACTACTTATTTAAAAAGTTAAAGCAAATGCAAAAATAAAGGAAGGGAGGAGCGTAAAAAGTTTTACTTAATTTGTTATATATAATAAAGGGAAAGGTTTAATTATATTATTTCATTATGAAGGGGAAGTTTTATTATATTATCTTATCCAAATAAAAAGGAGGAAGGTAATATGAGAACTAAGCATTACAGAATGCTTAAAAAATCGTTAGCATGTGCTTTAAGTATGGCAATGTTAGCAGGAAGCGCAGATTTTTCAAATTTGCACGTAAGTGCAGCAGACAGAAGCAAACCATGGTTATTATCAACTAACAGACCTGCGTATGCTTCATCATTAAATGGTGGCGATGTAGCAAGCTTTGCCACAGATGGTAAAATATCAACTCAGTGGGGAGCAGCAGCTAATAAAGCAAACCAGTGGTTAGATGTTGACCTTGGAGGAAAGGCTGATATCAGCAAAGTAGTTATTGACTGGCAGAATGATGCCAGCTATGGAGTTGCATATCAGGTATTAGTTTCAGATGATGAAATTAATTGGACAAAAATCTATGAAACAACAAGTGGTAACGGAGGAGAAGTTAAGAATGTACTTAAAAAAGATGGTACAGTTGACTACAGTTACTATGAGGACGTTTTAAGTACAGATGCGACTGAAGATTATAAGTTAACAAAGGGAAATGGTCGTTATGTACGTATCTTAATAAACTATAGCAAATCCCAGTCAGGCTCAGACGATAAGAAGTCAGGTTGGGGAGCATCAATAAGAGAAGTTGGCATTTATGGAATTGGCGACGATAATTGTATTGCGCCTGTTTCAGAAGCAGAGAATATAGCATTGGGCAAAGAAGTATCAGTATCTTCTTATTCTCAGCCATGGTGGGCATCAACTCCATTAAGTGGAAGTAATGCAGTAGATGATGATTATGATTCATATTGGTTATCACAGTCATCTGACAGTGTGGCAGAGACAGCAGACCAGAATCTTACTGTAGATTTAGGAAAAGAATATACAGTAGGAAGAGTTGTATTACAGTGGCAGACAGAATTTGCAAGAATTTATGATTTGCAGGTTTCAGCAGATGGAAACAACTGGAATACGGTTTATAGAAATATAAGAGGAAATGGTGAAGATGAAGACATTTCATTTTATGCAGAAAATGTCAGATATGTACGTATGCAGGGAATAGCATACGGAAGAGGCTCAGGATATTCTATCAGAGAAATTAAAGTATATGAGTATCAGAATGGTGATGAAAAGGTAGTTAACCAGATTCCTGATTTACCAAAGAAAGAAGTTGTTAAATTAGGTAAAGGAAGTTATGCAATTGATGATACAAACCTTTTACAGCCAAGAGATCCTAAATATGTTACAAGTAACGTAAAAAGTGCAATACCATCAAATGACTGGTGGACATCTATTGTTTATACTCAGTACAGTGACACAATGCCGGCACTTCCATTAGTATATTCATATTCAGCAACAGGTCTTGGATTATATTACGCAGATGGTTTCTATACACGTTCAGATAATGGTGGTATGGGAGCAGAAAGTAAATATAAAGATATTACAATTGGAACATCAGCAGTAACAAAAGAAGCATCAGCTAAATTACATAGCTATGGAGATTGGTCAGTAGATGTAGCATATACAGATACAGATTCACCAAAAATGTTAAATACATTAATTAAAGGTTCTCCATATGTATATTCAACATTTGAAGATGCATCTTCTGTAGAAATAAATGTAGCCAATTTAGTAAAATTCTTTGACAAAGACGGAAAAGAAGTATTAAAAGAAGATGGTGAAACATTAAATGGTGATCAGTTTGGCGTTGAAGCTAAAAATGAAAGTGAAGCACCTGGGGATGGAAATAAGACACAGTATCATTATTACGGTGTTTATATGCCAGCAGGCTCTACAGTAACAAGAGTTGGAAGCAAATTGAAAATTTCATTAGGGGATAATCAGAATTACATGGTTGTAGGTGCTTTGGCAGTAGATGAACCTATTAAGCTTTTAGCAACACAAAAAGAGGCAGCAAAAGTTCATAATCCTGAATCAGCTAAAGACGCAGAAGCTGTAGCACAGTTAGCATATATGTATAAACATGCATATTCATATGTAACAGATACAAAGGTAACAGCTACATATGATGAATCAAAAGCGGTTAATACAACAAAATATGAATCAGTTATCAGTCAGAAGAGAAATGATAATGGAATTGAAAATTCAACATTAATGTGTATGATGCCACATCAGTGGAAATATTCAGATGCTTCATATAAGAAGGCTGAATCAGGAAAGGTATTAATTTATAATTCAGTTCGTGGTGATTTAAGAATTCATGAAGGAAATGAATTTAACTACACACAGAAATTTAACGGAATTATTCCACAGTATACAACTCCTAATGAATCAGGAAGTTATGATACAGAATGGATGTATGCATATTTGAAACAGTTTACTGACAGTGCATTAAAATCGTATTGGGTAGCAGATCCATATTGGCAGGGGAAAAAATCTCATCCTATTACAATGGGTATTTTAATTGCTGACCAGTTAGGTGAATACGAAACAAGAGACAAGCTTATCAGCGTATTAAGAAAAATAATGGAAAACTGGCTTACATATGATGGAGAAGAAGATTTTCCTTATTACATGTATTATCACACAAGCTGGGGCGCAGTAAGTGGTGATGGTGGTGACCATGGTATGGCAATTAACTTATCAGACCATCATTTCTTATGGGCATATTTCATATTCCCTGCAGCAGTATTAGCATCATATGATTCACAGTTTGTAGAAGATTATGGTGATATGGTTGAACTTTTAATTAGAGATGCAATGAATCCTGATAAGGATGATGAATTATTACCATATATGAGAAACTTCGATGTTTATGAAGGACATTCATGGGCAGGCGGATATGGTGATAACAACAGTGGTAACAACCAGGAATCAGCATCAGAAGCAACATTTGCATGGGCAGGACTTTACTTATGGGGTCTTGTAACAGGAAATAACACATACAGAGATGCAGGTATCTGGGGCTACACATCAGAGGTTGATGCAATTGAACAGTATTGGTTCAATATGGATGCAGGAACAGAATTAGACAGTAACAACTGGGCACCGGGATATGGAACAGATGTATATGGCGATGAAGATTGTGATGTTCTTCCATACACAGGAATGGTATGGGGACTTGGATATACAAATGGTACATACTTCTCAGGAAATCCATGCTGTATCATGGGTATTCATTTACTTCCTGTAACACCTGCAATTACATATATGGGTTACAGAAAAAATACAGTAGATAACATTTGGAATCAGTATGAACAGATTCAGAAGGCATATCAGAAGAAACTTGAGAAAAATGGAGAATCTGACCCTGAAGGATGGTATCACATTTTATGGCCATTTATGGCATTGAGTGATGCAGATGGTGCTGCTGACCGTTGGGCAAATGAATATACATCTCATATAAATGCAGATGGAAATTATATTGATGGTGTTCTTGCAATAGATGAAATGTTTAACTCATATTGGTATATCCAGAATATGTGTGCAAAAGGATACATTGATACAAGCATCTGGTCGACAGATTACACAAGTTATCAGGTATTTTCTAAGACAGCAAATGGAAAGACAACTTACACAGCTGAAGTTTGGAATCCGTTTGATAAAGAAATAACAGTACATTTTGCAAATGCAAATGGAAATTTAGGAAGTGCAAAAGTACCTGCACATTCAACAGTTGATGTTGACCCTACAAAGAATGAAGACAAGACAATAGATGAAAACGGAGACAAAGTAACATATGTACCTGTACAGAATACAGATCCTGTAAATGAAGTTTCAGGTGTAATTGAAGCTGAAGATTATTATACAAACTTTAGCTGTGAACCTGATACAAATGACCAGGAAGGTGGATATGTTGGTTGGATTGATGATGGAGATTCACTTATTTACACAATCAATGTAAAAGAAGATGCTGATTATGTAGTTGATTACAGAGTACAGTGTGTAAATACAGAAAAAAGCAGTGCAATCAAGTTAAAAACAGATAATGACAGCGACTACATTTTAACAACATACTTAGATAATTCAAAAACAGATTGGAAAAATGTAAAAGCAGATAAGACAATTCATCTCAAAAAAGGTGAATACAAAATGAAACTTAAATTTGTAGATGGTGGATTTAACCTTAATTACATCAAAATCTACAAAAAAGGAACAAAGGCACCTGTAGCAGCATCTGATGATGTTACATTTGCAGATTTATCAAATTATCCTGAAATTGACTTATCAAAAGCAGAAGTTATCGATGTTACATCAGAAGCAAATGCAGATGGTAAGGCTTCAAACGTAATCGATAAAGATTACAATACACGTTGGGAATCAAAAGCAGAGGACCCACAGTCAATTACAATTGACTTAAAAGAAAATAAGGAAATTGGTGGAATTAAATTGTATTGGGAAGGTGCTTACGCAAAGAAATATGAAATTCAGGTATCTTCTGATAATACAAATTGGAAAACAATGTTTACTCAGAACAAGGGAATTGGTGGACAGAAGAATGGTGATTCAAATAGAAGCACAGGACTTGAATCAATTTCATTTGACAATGCAGTAAATGGAAGATATGTAAGAATTAAATGCATAGAAAGAGGAACAGGTTATGGAAACTCTTTATATGAAATAAGATTGTTTGGAAAAGGTGAAGAACAGGGAGGCGTTACAGAACCTGAACAGCCTACACAACCGGCTGAACCTGATACACCGGACGGAAATCTTGCATTAAATAAAGAAGTTTCATCATCTGCACCTGAAGGAGAAAATGTTGTAGCAGCAAATGCATTTGATGGAAATGACGGAACACGTTGGTCATCAAAGTTTGAAGATGATGCATGGATAAGCGTAGACTTAGGAAAAACATATACAGTTGGAAAAGTAGTTCTTAAATGGGAAGCTGCTTATGGAAAAGCTTATGATATTCAGGTGTCAACAGACGGAAAAGAATGGACAACAGTTAAGAAAATGAGAAACCAGGATGGTGGAGAAGATACTGCATCATTTAATGGAACAAAAGCAAGATATGTAAAATTCCAAGGTGTAGAAAGAGGAACAGGCTACGGCTATTCTCTTTGGGAAATGGAAGTTTACGGAGGAAAAGTTTCACAGGGTGAAACAAATACTCCATCAGGAACAAATGTTGCTTTAAATGCAGATACAAAGCAGTCAGGCTCAGAAAATGATGCTATGACAAGCGAAAAGGCAGTTGATGGAAATGGTGAATCAAGATGGTCATCAAATTATGCAGATGATGCATGGATGACAATGGATTTAGGAAATGCATATGAAATCAACAAAGTGCTTATTAACTGGGAAGGTGCATACGGAAAGAACTACGACATTTTGGTATCAATGGACGGAGAAAACTGGACAACAGTTAAAGAAATGAGAAACCAGAATGGCAGAGAGGATACTGTAGAATTTAACGCAGTTAAGGCAAGATATGTAAAATTCCAGGGAGTAGAAAGAGGAACAGGCTATGGCTACTCAATCTGGGAAATGCAGGTGTTAACAAAATAATGCGTTGCAGAAAAAACGAATAATGCCGGTGTTACAATTATTGACATTAACTGAATAATACTTTGAAAAAATCAGAGAAAAAATTTTAATTATCTTATAAAATAATTTCTTATCCTTCACCCCATTTGGTCAGATTACAATCTACCCAAATGGGGTATTTTAATTTGACAAAGAAATTAATATTCTCTATACTCCATATAGTAGTAAATTAACAATGATTTATATACTGCCCCGAAGCCTGTTGATA
>NZ_FR878155.1:49314-76540 GCF_000434315.1 Eubacterium sp. CAG:156
TAACGTTTTGTCATGTGGTCTGATTTTAGAATCTTCGTTTCTAATTATTCCACATGACAAAACATTGAACCGACGGGGACAAATGCTCTTTCTCTTAATATCAACAGGCTTCGGGACAGATAATGAATAGACATAATTGAATATTAAAATGGAGAGAAAAATGTATACAAAAATAGTGGGAACAGGAAGTTATCTTCCAAAAAAAGTATTAACAAATGATGATATAGCACAGCTTGTAGATACAAATGATGAATGGATCAGGGAAAGAACAGGAATACAAAGCCGTCATATAGTCGAAGACGAAACTACGGTTACTATGGCATCAATGGCAGCAAAGGATGCACTTGAAAATGCAAATTTGCAACCTGAGGATATAGATTTAATAATAGTAGCAACTGTTTCAGCAGATAATCTTTTGCCTAGTACAGCATGTAGCGTTCAGAAGGAGTTAGGGGCTGTAAATGCAACTGCATTTGATATAAATGCAGCATGCTCAGGATTTTTATTTGCACTCAATACAGCAGATGCGTACATAAAAACGGGCATGTATAAAAATGCACTTTTAATTGGAGTGGAGACTTTGTCAAAAATCGTAGACTGGAATGACAGGGGAACATGTATTTTATTTGGTGACGGAGCAGGTGCAGCAGTTGTTGCAGCAAGCGAAACACCGGGAATTTTAGCAGGAATACAGGGCGCAGATGGAGCAGGCGGAGATGTATTAGCGTGCAAAGGACGTGAAAACAATAATCCTATTGTGAAAGGAGATTTGACACCGGGATATGTCTCAATGGAAGGTCAGTCAGTATTCAAATTTGCAGTAAAAAAAGTTCCTGAATGCATAGATGAAGTCCTAAATAAGGCAGGAAAGAATATAGATGATGTTGAATTATTTGTGCTTCATCAGGCAAATTTAAGAATTTTAACTTCTATATCAAAGAGAAAGAAAATACCTATGGACAAAATTCCTGTAAATCTGGATACATGCGGAAATACTTCTGCGGCAAGCGTACCGATACTTTTAGATAAAGTAAATAAAGAAGGAAAAATTAAAGAAAACGATTTGATTTTACTTGCCGGATTTGGTGCCGGATTAACTTGGGGAGCGGCACTTATACAGTGGTAAAGTTTTTTATCCAGGAGGAAACAAAATGAACGAAGTTCATTTCCTATAAAAGTTTCCGACGAATAGCCGCCGACCGAAGGGCGGGGCATTACATAATTTATATACAGTAATTTAATGAAATAATGGGATTAGGTAAAATGAAACAACATACACATAGAAAAGAATTTGTAAGGGGAATAAAAAATGGAATACCAATAGCCATGGGATATCTGGCTGTGGCATTTACATTAGGAATAGCGGCGAAAAAAGCAGGAATTACAGCATTTCAAGCAGGATTAACAAGTTTTGGACTTCATGCATCAGCGGGAGAGTATATTTGCTTTACTTTGATTGCAGCTCATGCAGGTTTAATAGAAATGGTTGTTATGGAAGCGGTTGCAAATGCAAGATATTTGCTTATGTCATGTGCATTGAGTCAGAAAATCCCGGCAGACACACCAATTTGGAAAAGGCTCATAATGGGATATTTTATAACAGATGAAATATTTGGAGTGTCAATACTGACAGACGGGAAATTAGACCCATATTATAATTTCGGAATGGCAGCAGTTGCGTCACCTGCATGGGTATTTGGAACTGTATTTGGCGTAGTGCTTGGAAATTTTCTTCCTGTTTCAGTGGTTAGTGCATTAAGCGTAGGTTTATATGGAATGTTTATAGCAGTCATCATACCTCCTGCGAGAAAGAATAAAATAGTTGCAGTATTGATAATAATAAGCTTTGTTGCAAGTTACATATTTAATAAATTAGCATTATTTTCAGCTATATCAAGTGGTATGAAAATAATAATACTTACAGTAGTAATTTCACTTGGAGCAGCAATTTTGTTCCCTGTAAAGGAGGAAAAATAATTGAACAGTAAAATATATATTTACATATTTGCAATGGCTCTTGTTACATATCTGATAAGAGTGCTTCCTCTTACATTAATAAGAAAAGAGATAAAAAATCAGACATTAAAGTCATTTTTATATTACGTCCCATATGTAACATTGGCAGTAATGACGTTCCCGGCAATTTTGGATTCTACGCAGAGTACATTATCTGCAATCATAGCACTTATTACTGCAGTTGCACTTGCATGGTGGGGAAGAAGTCTGTTTCAGGTGGCAGTTATCAGTTGCGTAGTAGTGTTTGTAGTAGAATTTGCTGAAAAAATATTAGACATACTATAAGGAAAGAAATATCGGAGTTATGATAATGCGTAATAAAAAATACAGAATAACAGTTGCTAATTTCAAATAAAGAAAGTGTTTTTAGTTAACAAAAGTGTGGCAAAAATTCTGAAATTTAGCGCAGTCTATTGTAATAATTTATATATACAGTAAAATTGAAAAAGTGATGAGAAATCGATATTTTACAAGAGAGTTTGTGAAGTATATGCTAGTTACAATATAAATTTGAGTCAAATATACAATGCTATATAAAAGGAGAAGATATGAAATCAGAAGCAAAGAAAAAAGTAGCCGTTTTTCTTGTGGCGGCACTAATTGCTACGACGGTGCCATTTAATTTTACAAGTGTAAAGGCACAGGCAAAAACAAATCAGAATAATAAATATTCAGTAAGGATAAATGCTGAAGAAGAACCGGTGACTGTTGATGGTAGTCAGCAGGAAACAACAAAAGAATCACAGGAAACTACAGGACCATCAATAGAGACAAGTACAACAGAAACTTCTACAGTACAGGAATCATCAACTACAGATATTACAACAACACAGCCTGTAACTGAAACAACAACACAGGCTCCTACGGTAGAGACGACAACACAGAGCCCAACAACACAGGCTCCTACAACAGAAGCACCTACAACATCAAAAAAGACAGCATGGGGAGAAAGCAACGGTAAATTCTATAATGACAAATTAAAGCAAATTACAGGCGCTGTTGCAAAAGGTTTAGATGTAAGTCATCATCAGGGAAAAATAGATTGGGAAAAAGTTAGTAAATCGGATGTTGACTTTGTTATTATCCGTTGCGGATATGGAAACAATTTAACAAGTCAGGATGACAAATATTTTGCACAAAATGTTGCAGGATGTGAGAAGTACAATATTCCTTATGGAATTTACATATATTCATATGCTTTAAGTAAGTCTGATGCAAAGAGCGAAGCAAATCATGTTTTAAGATTAATTAAATCTACAGGCGCAAAACCAACATATCCTATTTATATAGATTATGAAGATTCATCACAAAACGGACTTACTCCAAAGCAGTTAGGAAATTTTGCTACAGCATTTTTTAATAAGACTATTGCAGCAGGCTATAAGGCAGGCGTTTATGCAAATCTAAACTGGTGGACAAATAAACTTACAGATAGCAGATTTAATCAATGGACAAAGTGGGTAGCACAATATAATTCGGCATGCTCATATACAAAGCCTTACCAGATATGGCAATCAACATCAACCGGAAAAGTTCCCGGAGTAAATGGAAATGCAGATTTGAATTTCCTTATGCAGTTTGATTGTATAGAAGACGGACATATTTATTCACAGTGGGTAACTACAAAAAGTGCAACTATATTTGCAAAAGGAACTAAAGTAAGAATTTGTAGTGTATGTGGAAAATTACAGACAAAAGAGACGAAAAAACTTAAGCCTACAGGAAAATTAAATACAACAAAGGTTACACTAAGATTCCGCAGAAAATATAATAGAATACGAGTATCAAATTTATCAGCAGGCGATAAAGTAAAAAGTTATAAATCATCTAATAAAAAAATAGCTACCGTTAATAAAAAAGGTGTTATTACAGCGAAGAAGAAAAAAGGAAAAGCTACAATTACAGTAAATCTTAAGAGTGGCAAGAAATTAAAAGTTAAAGTAACTGTAAGAAGAAAATAAAAGATGAATAAATTACTTATTTTATAGTAATAATAAATAATGAAAGTAATTTTGCAATTTATAAATGTAAAAAATGTGTTTTGGTTTAGTAAAACTGAAGCACATTTTTTATTGCCATATTGCATATCTAAATTATATGGGATGAATTACATTTGAAGCATTTATAGAAGAAGTAAATTTTTTGTATGGCAATTAGCTAAATGTTATTGGTGGATATAATAGATTTGTGGTATAATATAGTTTTATGATGCTAGGATTGTGGGAGTGCATAGCACGAAACAATTCGTAGGAATTAAAGTTGGAGGCTTTAGACCCCCCCAACGTCATTTTATATTACATATGAATTTGATAGAGGTGAAGAAAGATGCCTATTAAAGTAAAACAGAATTTGCCTGCACAGCATATTTTAGAGCAGGAGAATATTTTTGTAATGACAGAGCAGAGAGCTATGACTCAGGATATACGACCATTAAATGTTTTAGTATTGAATTTAATGCCGACTAAAATTGTAACTGAGACACAGCTTTTAAGAAAATTATCTAATACTCCATTACAGATTCAGGTGGAATTTTTACAGACAGTAACATATAAATCGCAGCATACAGACAGTAGTCATTTAGATGAATTTTACAAATCATTCGATGAAGTAAAAGATCATTTTTATGATGGATTGATTATCACAGGGGCACCACTTGATTTTATAGATTATGAAGATGTCGATTACTGGGATGAAGTATGCAAGATAATGGAATGGTCAAAGAAACATGTACATTGTACATTCCATTTGTGCTGGGGCGCTTATGCGGGCCTTTATTATCATTATGGTATTAGAAAGAGAGACAGAATACCTAAGCTATCAGGAATTTATAAACATCATATTCTTAAGAAAAATGCTCCACTATTTAGAGGATTTGATGATGTATTTTACGCTCCACATTCAAGAGCAACTGAAATTACAAAAGAGCAGATTCTTGCGGAACCTAAACTTGAATTGATGGCAGAATCGGATGAGGCCGGAGTAGCAATTGTTAAAAGCGAGGATAGTAGACAGTTCTTTGTATTTTGCCATTCGGAATATGATGCTGATACTTTAAAATTAGAATATATACGAGATACGGAAAAGGGAATGAATCCTAAAGTTCCTGTAAATTATTTCCCTGATGATGATCCAACAAAAGAGCCGGTTGTTAATTGGCGTTCAGCAGGACAGTTGTTATTCACAAACTGGTTAAATTATTATGTATATCAGACAACACCGTATGATGTAAATGCAGTTAAAAATGAGTAAATAGGGAGGTTTGTATGTTTGGACCATATGATAAGAAATTTGATAAAAATAAAAACGGAATAATGGAAGACGATGAAAAGTTAGAAGAACAGGCTTACATCAGATATTTAGCAGAAAAAGATGATGAAGGTGAAGAAGAAGATGATTTTGACAATGGTGAGTCAGTGTAGAGTTTAAATAGTTAACATAATGAACAAACATTAGCGTGTTAAAGTTTGTTTATTATGCCTATGACATTTTGTCGGTTAAAGGAGTATAATAAATACATAGCCGAAAAGAAAAGTCAGAGGTGAGATAAGTGTTTAAAATAGGAGAATATGTTGTACACGGCAGAAATGGGGTTTGTAAGATTGATGACATTACTAAGTTAGAGATATCGGGTGCCGACAAAGATAAGTTATATTATGTTTTGGTACCAATGAAATCTGAACAGAGTAAAGTATTTTATCCTGTAGACAACAACAGGGTAACAATGAGATCAGTTATTTCGAAAGATCAGGCGGAAGATATTGTAAATGAGATTAAAAGTATTGAGCCGTTGTGGATTAACAATGAAAGACTTAGAGAGGCTAAATATAAAGAAGCAATTTCGTCATGTGATTGTGTTGAATGGATTAGAATTATTAAGACATTGCATATGCGCAATAAGGAAAGAGTTCAACAGGGAAAGAAAATTACATATGTTGACGACAGATATTTAAAAGAAGCAAAAGAAAATCTATATGAAGAATTTTCAATTGCTTTAGATATTGAAAAGGACAATGTGGAACAGTACATAACTGACCACCTATAAAAAAAGACCATCATTTGATGGTCATTTTTTATTCTAAAAATATTAAAATTTTATAAGCATAATCTATTCATCTAAATTATCATGGTTGTTGTAATCGTAGTCATTTGAACTATTGTTATAATTTGAATTACTGTTGTTGTCATAACCTGAATTGTCGTTACCATTGCCATATTTATTATCATAGCCATTGCTATAGTTATTATCATCATAGCCACTACCATAGCCGGAGTTACCATTACTATAATCGTTGTCATAATTATAACTATTGTTATTGTAACTATTATTATTACCATAACCATTATTGGTATTATAACTATTATAATTTGTTCCGTTATATCCATTATTAGGTTTTGAACATAAAGCTACATACAATTCCATGTCAGTATATGCCTGATATGGTGCCACATAGAAAAGACCGACAAGACCTAAAGTTAATGATGACAAAATATTCCAACCTATAAATGACAAATCAAGAACGAAGGCATTCCATTTTTCACCATCCATCATAGAGCGGCTTCTTGCAAATGCTTCATCTGTACTCATATATGGATTCTCAGCAAGTAAATAAGGAATCATACGATATTCATAGGATTTGATGATTCCGGGAAAGACAAATAACAATGACCAGAAAAATGTGTAAAGCTGTTTTAAGAACATTGTTTTTGTAACATTTCCATATCCTTCTTTAAATGTAAATCCTACACTACCAATATTATAATTGTCTTCAGTTCTTGAACGAATAAACCAATGCTGGCACCCAACCTGCAAAGGATTAAATACAAAAACATTTAAAAGTATTGAAAGTAATCCAACTATTAATATTATTAATGAGAGTCCTTGAAGTATTGTATTAACATTTACTCCTGGGAAAATGGAAGATATGTAATTCTTCATGTATGCTGACATATCTGAATATGATGAGTCAGGAATAGGAGAATCAGATAGTATATTATTAATATCTGAACTGCTATAATAATTATCAGAAGTTGCGTTAGAGAAACTGTTCCCAAAAGAAAAAGTTCCCAATGTAATTGATAAGATAACAGCTACAACAACTGATGGCCAATAGTTAGAATGAAATCTTTGCTTTGCAGCTGCTTTAAGTTCTATTCTGTTCCACATAAAATAATCTCCTGCGAATGTATTTATAAAATTTAGTTACTGTGTTATTATAATACAAAACAAAAAAGAAATAAATAAAATAGCATTTTTTTTCGTATATATATATGGATGCTTAATTTAAAACACAGGGAGGATATGTACATATGTATTGTAAACATTGTGGAACTCAATTGGCAGATTGGCAGAAGACATGCCATATATGTGGAACGCCGGTTGATTCAGATGCTAAGAAAACTTTTTTAGATGATATCGATTTCTCAGAAACAGAGGAACTATCGGATGCAATTAATGCGGATGAAGGCAAGACAAAAATCTTTAACGTAGAAGAAGATGATATATCTAAAACTCAGGATTTATCAGGCATGGCTGATACAAAGATTTTTGAAGAAAATAAAGCTATGGAATTTGAGGACATAGAACCTCAGGAAGTTGATGACTTTAATTTTAACACTACAGATTTTCAGTTTGATGATGAAGCGGAAAATGCTCAGAAGGAGAGAGCAGGAGTTATAGAAGACCTGTTTTACGGAGAAACTGACGATGATGGTATAGAAGAAGACGAATTAGAAATATTAAGAGAGAGCAATAAGAATAAAAAGATGAGTATTATTGCATTAGCATTAGCAGTAGCAGCAATACTTATAGTTGTTCTTGTAATTATTCTTGCAAATAATCTGACAGGTGGAAATAAAGATGCTAAAGAAACCGAAAATACCACTCAGGAGACAACAACACAAGAATATACAACAGAAGAATACACAACAAAAGCAACAGTTGTAACAACTTACAAGAAGGAAACAACAACAGAAGAAAAGACTACAGAAAAGAAAACAAAGAAAGCTAAAGAAACAACAACGGCAGCACCAACAACAGTGGCGCCAACAACAGAGGCTCCTACAGTGGCACCAACAACAGTAGCGCCAACACAGGCGGCTACAGTAGCACCAACACAGGCAGCGGCACAGGATAATGATAATAATGCAGCAGATTCTAATGATGGAGCAGAATAGATATAGAATTTTAACAACAGGAAAGGATGACATAAAATGAAAGTATTAGAAAATTTACAACCGGCAAGTGTATTTAAATATTTTGAAGAGATAACACAGATACCACATGGTTCAAAGAATGTAGAGAAGATAAGTAATTACCTTGTAGATTTCGCAAAGGAACATAATTTAAAGTATATTCAGGATGAAAGCAAAAATGTTATTATTTTTAAAGATGCATCAGAAGGATATGAAAATGCGGATACGGTAATCATTCAGGGACACATGGATATGGTTGCGGTTAAAGAAGCTGATTGCAACAAAGACATGGAAAAAGAAGGCTTAGATTTAGAGGTTAATGGAGATTACATTAGTGCAAAAGGAACATCTCTTGGCGGTGACGATGGTATTGCAGTGGCAATGGCTTTAGCCATTTTAGATGATGACAGCGTTAAACATCCGGCAATTGAAGCAGTATTTACAGTAGATGAAGAAATTGGAATGTTGGGTGCAGCAGCACTTGATACATCAGTTTTAAAAGGAAAGATTTTATTAAATGCTGATTCAGAGGATGAAAGAGTATTTACGGTAAGTTGTGCAGGTGGTGGAACAGTAGAATGCAAAGTTCCATTTCAGCATGAACCTGTAAACGGACAGATATTTGAAATAAAGCTTGATCAATTTACAGGAGGACATTCAGGGGCAGAAATTCATTTAGGAAGAGCTAATGCAAATGTTGCTCTTGGAAGAATATTATTAAATCTTGTTCAAAATATGGATATAAGAATTATTTCAATTAATGGTGGAGAGAAAGACAATGCAATTGCCAAATTAAGTGAAGCTGCAATTGCCGTATTACCTGAAAACGTTGATAAAGTAAAACAGATAGTAGAAGAAACATTTGAAGAAATAAAGGATGAATACAAGCATACAGACCCTGATATGAGACTTACAACTAATGTTCTTCCAAGTCAGGTACTTGATGTTGCAACAGTTCCAACTACAATTAGAGCAATTATGACTTTAGTTAATATGCCACATGGTGTACAGAAAATGAGCCATGATGTAGAGGGATTAGTTCAGACATCACTTAATTTAGGCGTGTTAAGAACAAATAAAGATGACATAATATTTACTTATTCAGTAAGAAGTTCAAAAGATTCAGAAAAGAAATATTTAATAGAAAAAATTCGCTCATTAGCGGATTTACTTGGAGAAGAAATAAGCATAAGTGGAGAATATCCGGCATGGGAATATGTTGAAAATTCTAAAGTGCGCGATATTATGGTAGATGTATATAAGGAAATTTACGGTAAAGAACCTATAGTTGAAGGAATTCATGCAGGACTTGAGTGTGGAATCTTTTCATCAAAATTAGAAGGACTTGATTGTATTTCATTTGGACCGCAGATGCATGATATTCATACGACAAAAGAAGTGTTATCTATAGCATCAACAGAAAGAACATGGGAATTATTGTTAAAAACTTTAGAGAGACTTAAATAAATGATAATAGAGAAACTCTTGCATTAGGATTTAATTTTTTGAAATTAAATCAAAGCGAGAGTTTCTTGTGTTTATATAAGAAGAGAAAGATTTGGAGATACAGATATGAGCGAAAAAAGATATTTACAGTTACTTTCAGAAAAATACCCAACGATACAGTCTGTGTGTACAGAAATTATAAATTTAAATGCAATATTAAATCTTCCAAAAGGAACAGAACATTTTATGAGTGATTTGCATGGAGAGTATGAAGCTTTTTGTCATTTGTTAAATAACTGTGCAGGTGAAGTAAGAGACAAAGTAGACAGAATGTTTAGTGACATTATGACGAAGGAAGAACGAAAAGAGATATGTACATTAATCTATTATCCGAAAGAAAAAATGAATTTGCTTAGGCAGGAAGACAAACTGACGGACGGTTGGTATAGGGATAATTTGAAAAAACTTATTAATATAGCAAAGAAATTTTCATCAAAGTATACACGTTCTAAAGTGAGAAAAGCCATGCCTCAGGACTATAGATATATTATTGATGAACTTTTACATATGCAGGAGGATGAAGACAATAATCAGATTGTTTATCATGAAAAAATATTAGACACAATTATTAGTATAAAAAATGCAGAGGAATTTATAGAAGCATTATCGACCCTGATAAAGCGTCTTGCGGTAGACCATTTGCATATAGTGGGGGATGTATTTGACAGAGGAGAACATCCTGATGATATTCTTGATTTGCTGATGGAACACCATTCAATAGATATACAGTGGGGAAATCATGATATTTTGTGGATGGGAGCAACAGCCGGAAGTGATGCGTGTATTGCCACGACAATAAGAAATAATATTCAGTATAATAATATGCAAATGCTTGAAAACGGATATGGAATAAGTCTTAGAACTTTAACGCTTTTTGCAGAAAGATTATACCCGGATATGGAACCTATGAAAGCAGCATTAAAAGCAATTTCAGTCATTTTATTTAAATTAGAAGGACAGATTATTTCAAGACATCCCGAATATAATATGGATGATAGAAGACTTTTACATAAAATAAATTATGAAAATGGAACTATTGAAATTGAAGGAAAAACATATGAGATGAATGATGTTAATTTTCCAACAGTTGATAGAAAAAATCCGTACGAATTATCATCAGAAGAAAAGCAACTCGTGAAAGAACTTCGAAGAATGTATGTTAATAACAAACGTTTAAAACAACATATAGAATTCTTATATGCAAAAGGAAGTATGTATTGTTGTTTCAATAATAATTTGTTATATCATGGCTGCGTTCCTTTGGATGAGGATGGAAATTTTGCTGTTATTAAATTAAATGACAAGAATTATAAAGGAAAAGATTATCTTGATTATGCTGATAAAATGGCGAGAAAAGCTTATTTTAATAAGAATAATCAGGATGAACTTGATTTTATGTGGTATTTGTGGTGCGGTGAAAAATCTCCGCTATCAGGAAGAAGAATAAAGACATTTGAAAGAACTTTTATTGATGATAAAAATGCATGGAATGAACCTAAGAATCCATATTATGATTTTTATAAAGATGAAAAAACATGTAATATGATTCTTCATGATTTTGATATGTATTCACCAATGTCTCATATAATTAACGGCCATACGCCAATCAGGGTAACAAAAGGAGAAAAGCCGGTTCATGCAAATGGCAAACTTATAATAATTGATGGCGGATTCTGCAAAGCATATCATGATACTACAGGTATTGCAGGATATACATTAATTTATAATTCCCACAGCATGAGACTTATGTCACATCAGCCATTTGAAAGTATTGAAACGGCACTTGAAGAAAATAAAGATATTGAATCAACTGCAGATAGAATAGAGACTATAGATAAACGAGTTATGGTTAGAGACAGTGATATAGGAAAAAATATTAAGAAGCAAATAAAAGAACTTGAGGAATTACTCGAGGGTTATAGACAAGGTGAAATAAAGGAAAGAGTATAACTGTATAACAGCTCTTTAAAATATAATCAGGTTAAAAAATATAGTCGGATTTGAAGCTAGATTAAATTAAGAGTACAACTTGAAAAGAGCCATCACTTGTTCTGAATTGACATATGAGTTAACAACTGATTTGACAACTGACAAGACAGATGATATAATGCCACCTAATGAAAACACGAAAGGAAAATACTGGTTCTATAAAACATAATGGCGAATCAGTTCAGGTGGCAAAATGGAAAATATGATAGCACGTATTGAACAGTTAAAGCAGGAGAAAGATGTTGCAATAGTAGCACATTACTATGTAGATGGACAGGTGCAGGATATCGCAGACTATGTAGGAGATTCATTTGCATTAAGTAAGATTGCAACAATAGTTCCACAGAAGAATATTTTGTTCTGTGGTGTACTTTTTATGGGAGAAAGTGCTAAGACATTAAATCCTAAGAAAACAGTTATGATGCCGGACTTATCAGCAGATTGTCCTATGGCTCATATGGTTACAGTAGAAGATATATTAAATGTAAAAGAAAAGTATCCTGATGTTGCGGTTGTATGTTATGTAAACTCAACAGCAGAAATAAAAGCATATTCAGATGTATGTGTAACTTCATCAAATGCAGTAAAAGTTGTAAAGGCATTACCAAATAAAGACATATTCTTTGTTCCTGATAACAATTTAGCGCATTTTGTAGCAAAACAGACACCGGACAAGAACTTTATATTCAACGATGGATATTGTCATGTACATAAAAAAATAACAACACAGCATATTGCAGACGCAAAGAAAAGACATCCCGGAGTTAAAGTCTTAACACATCCGGAATGTACAGAAGATGTATTAGCTGTTTCAGACTTTATAGGAAGTACAGCTGAAATTATTGACTATGCAACAAAGTGTGAAGATGAAGAATTTTTAATTGCCACCGAAATCGGAGTATTTCATGAACTTCAGAAAAGAAATCCGGATAAGAAATTCTATCCGGTTAAGGATTCACAGATTTGTCCAAATATGAAAAAGATTACACTTGAAAAAGTGTTAAACGTATTAGAAACATTTGATAATCAGGTTGAATTACATGAAGAGATAAGACAGAAGGCTAATTATCCATTATCAAGAATGCTTGAATTAGCAAAATAAAGATTAGAATTCGTTAATAAGAAATTAAAATATACAGATTAAATATAATTTATTTTTTTTAGAATAGAAAATCTCTTTATAGAAAGTGAAGTAAAATGAAAACAGATATAGTAATTGTTGGAAGTGGATGCTCAGGACTTTATTGTGCATATAATCTTCCAAGAGATAAAGAAATATTAATAATTACAAAAGATATAGTTGAGCATAGTGATTCATATTTAGCACAGGGTGGAATGTGCATGTTGACAGATGAAGAAGATTATGACAGTTATTTCTATGATACAATGAGAGCCGGACATTTTGAAAATGATACAGCTGCAGTAGAAACAATGATAAAATCTTCACCGGATATAGTAACAGATTTGGTTGAATTTGGAGCAGATTTTCATAGAGAAGAGGATGGCTCATTAAGTTATACAAGAGAGGGTGCACATTCAAGAAACAGAATAATATTTCATGAAGATGTAACCGGAAAAGAAATTACAAGTCATATTTATGAAAGAGTTAAACAACTGCCAAATGTTATAATAAAAGAACATTGGACAATGGTGGACATTCTATGTGAAGATAATGTATGTTATGGTGTGGTGGTAAAGAAAGATGACGGCACACTTGATACAATAACGGCTAATTATACAGTATTAGCAAGTGGTGGAATTGGTGGAATTTACAGATATTCTACAAATTACAGACATTTGACAGGAGATGCAATTGCACTCGCTTTGAAACACGGAATTGAACTTAAGAATACAAATTATGTTCAGATTCATCCTACAACATTTTACACTGAGAATGAGACAGATAGAAGTTTTCTTATTTCAGAATCAGTAAGAGGAGAAGGGGCAGTTCTTTTGGATAAAAAAATGGAAAGATTTACAGATGAACTGCAACCAAGAGACGTTGTTACCAGAGAAATAAGAAAACAAATGAAAAAGGACGGAACTGATTTTGTGTGGCTGTCTATGAAACCAATTGACAGAGAACAGTTAGAAAGCCATTTTCCAAATATAGTAAAACATTGTAGAGAATATGGCTATAACGTGCCTGATGACTGCATTCCAGTAGTACCGGCACAACACTATTTTATGGGTGGCATAAAAGTAAATCTTGAAAGTAAGACATCAATGGACCAGCTTTATGCAGTAGGAGAAACTGCATGTAATGGGGTTCATGGAAAGAACAGACTTGCAAGTAATTCGTTATTAGAAAGTCTTGTATTTGCGAAAAGAGCAGCAATCCAGATGGGAGAACAGTATAATACTACAAAACAGAAGGAATTTGAAAACATAGATATAACAAAATACCAGGATGGAGATGCCCTTGCAAAAGAGTACAAAAAACTTGTTTTAGATGAAATAGACAGATTAAATAATGAAGCACAACAGGCAGTTTAAATAAATAAGTTAAACAATTAGATTAAATGATAGATATAAAGTGAAAGATTAAACAGTGAGGTATTATAAATGTACGATCCAATTACTTTGAAATTAAGCGTTGATCCATTAGTATTAAGCGCATTAAAAGAAGATGTGACAAGCGAAGATGTAACCACAAATGCTGTAATGCCAACAGCACAGGCTGGCGAAGTAGATTTAGTATGCAAGGAAGATGGAGTTATTTGTGGACTTCAGGTATTCAGAAGAGCATTTGAACTTTTAGATGAAAATACAGAATTTGAATTCTACGTTCAGGACGGGGATGAAGTAAAAAAAGGACAGCTTATGGCAAAGGTAAGAGGCGATATCAGAACTTTGTTAGTAGGTGAAAGAACAGGACTTAATTATCTTCAGAGAATGAGTGGAATCGCAACATACACACATTCTATAGCAGTATTACTTAAGGATAGCAAAATAAAATTATTAGATACAAGAAAGACAAGCCCGAACAACAGAATATTTGAAAAATATGCTGTAAGAGTTGGTGGTGGAAATAATCACAGATACAACTTGACAGATGGTGTTCTTTTAAAGGATAATCATATAGGTGCTGCAGGTGGTGTCAAAGAAGCAATAATGGCAGCAAAGGAATATGCACCATTTGTAAGAAAGATAGAAGTTGAAGTAGAAAATCTTGAAATGGTAAAAGAGGCAGTAGATGCAGGAGCAGATATAATCATGCTTGATAATATGAGCCATGAAGAGATGAAAGAAGCAGTGGAAGTTATAAATCATAAGGCAGAAATTGAAATTTCAGGAAATGTTACTAAAGAAAACATTGCAAAATTAATTGATTTAGGTGTTGATTATATTTCTAGTGGTGCATTAACACACTCTGCACCAATTATGGATATTTCACTTAAAAACCTTCACAGAATATAAGACACATGAGAGATGGCACTTAATATATTTGATATTAGATATATCAAATTTTAAGAGTCGGACATTAAACATTCATATATTTAAAATTGTAGGAGATAGGAATTTATGAGCGGAGAAAAGAGAAGGGAAAATCTGTTGAAAATATTGCAGGAAAGCACAAATCCTGTATCAGGAACGGAATTAGCTGAAAAATTTAATGTAAGCAGACAGATTGTTGTTCAGGATATTGCACTTCTTAGAGCAAAAAATCACGAAATTATTTCTACTCATAAGGGTTATATTTTAAATGACGAAGAAACATTTAAAAGAGTGTTTAAAGTAAAACATACAACAGAGCAGATTCCTGACGAATTAAATCTCATTGTAGATTTAGGCGGAGTGGTAGATGATGTGTTTGTGTACCACAAAGTATATGGTGTCATAAAAGTTGACATGAACATAAAGTCCCGTCGTGATGTAAAAAAATATATTGAAGGAATTGAAAGTGGCGTGTCTACACCGCTTATGCAAATAACTTCAGAATATCATTATCATACTGTATCTGCTGATTCAAAAGAAACATTAGATGAAATACAAAAGGAACTTGACGAAAGCGGATATTTGGTAGCTTTAAGAGATTATGAACCCGTAGATTTCTGGAGCAGAGTAGATGAATAAATATTTAATATTAAACAATAGGTGTTGTATGGAGAGGATAGATGAACTATCCTCTTTTTTGACTGTATAGGGAAAGGCCATATTTATAAAGGCAGGTTTTTTGAAGAAAAACGAGGCCTTAATTTTTAGGTTAAATGTTGTACAAATGATTAAATATTGTTATATTATGCAAAATAATGTATAATTTACTGAAGTATTGGTTAAAGGGGTAAGGGGGGAAAGTCATAAAAATGATAATCTATAATATGATTTTATGTTTCCTGGAAGTATTGAAGTACATATTTATATCAGATATGTTTTTTCTCAGACAAAAAAGAAAATTTAATAATATAATATTGCCGGTTAGTTTAGTATGTGTGGCAATGGGAATAGTTGCGGAGTTTAATGTTGTGAACTATCTTATTTTATATACTTTATTTGTATTTGTCCAAATGGCAATAATATATGAAAATGTGAATCCAAAATTTATGCTATTGACATTGTGGTCAGTATTTATAATAACCTTATTGGACGAAATGACAAGGGTAATAATAGAAGTACTAATGGATTACATAAAAATAGGTAACCACTTAATTGAGAGATTTATGTCGAGTCTGATAACAGTTGCATGTTTATTGAGTTTATCAATTATTATTGGGAAAAAATATCGAAGCAGAATAGAAAAAGTAGGCATTGGCTATTACATATTTTTCTTAGGATTGACAATCGCAAATACATTTATCATCGTATTTTTTAAAGAATATGTTTTCGCTCAGATTCAGGTTGATAACGTGGCGTTAGTGTATGTGACGTTTTTGGCAATGTCAATAGGTATGTTTATTGAAATAGCGTTGGTAATGATGCTTGCAGTTTCAAGAAGTGATTATAAAGAAAGAAATGAACTCAATCAGAAATTTCTTGAAGAACAGAAAAATCATTATAAATATCTCGAAGAACGCGAACGTGAGACTAAATTGTTCAGACATGACATACGAAGTCATCTGAATGTTATTGCAGAAGGATTGCGTAAAGAAAAATATGATGAAGTCGGCAAATATATAGAAAGCATATGTGGACAAATTGAAAATTTCGGGAATGTGCTCACTGTTAATAACGGAATAGTAGATGCCATATTAAACAGGTATTATAGTGAAGCCCAAAAAAAGAATGTTTCAATGTGTGTGAAAGGGCAAATTCCTAAAAATTGCAAGATAGAAGCTTTTGATTTATGCACAATATTTTCAAATGTTTTGTCAAATGCAATAGAAGCAGCTTCAAAAAGTGAAAATAAAAGTCTTGAAGTAAAGTGTGGTTACAAAGACAATAAAATAGTCATAGCAGTAGAAAATGATTATGATGGCAATATTAAAATGAAAAATGGTAAATATATATCAAATAAAAAGAATACTGACTATCATGGATACGGAATTATAAATGTAAAAAGAAGCGTGGAGAAATATTCCAGAAGCATGAATATCCGGGCGGAAAATAAGTTCATTGTTAATATTTTGATGTATAACAGATAGATATGACTTTGATATAAATATTTAATCATACAAAATATAAAGATAAGTTCAGTTCAAGTATTTTATAGTACACTTTAAATAAGACTATTTAAATGTATAAAAATAAACCGGTTAAATTATGAGGTGAAAAATGCAAATAGCAATAGTTGATGATGAAATTATATGGAGACAAAAGATGTAAAAAAGGGAAAACCTAATTCGCCGCAGGAAAGTAGATTAAAAATAGAGCAAAAAAGATTGAGAGGGGAGAAAACAGTTGTTTAATATTTCTTATGAAGGTAAATATGTTGATGAAAATCAGTTGAAAAATAAGGGAAAAGACCCAGTTGGTTGGACTCAATTTGAAGAGGGTGAGAATCTGAATGAAGCTTTTTCGAGAGGATTGATAATTACATTGCCAGTAATATTATTTATTATTGTGTTATCAATACAAAAAATAATGACAATAGATACTACATATAAATTGGATGTGTGGACTGTAGTGACTGTTTTAACTTGGATTATAGTAGTGAATTTTATGAGAATATTACATGAATATATACATGCTGTTTTTTACCCAAGAACATCAAGAAAAAATATATATACAAATATGAAAAAAGGTTTTTTCCTGATTTATTGTAATGCAGAAATATCAAAAAAAAGATTCATAGTTATTAATATTGCTCCTGTTTTTTTTCAAGGGATAGGATTGTTCGTAGCATGGTATATTTTGGCGGGCATAATAAATACAAATATAAATTTAGCAATGCTGTTTATGTCCTGGTATATGATTATGTTTTCTTCAACAGACATCTATAATATTTATTATTCTGTGTTTAAAACGCCGTCTCACATTAGAATTGTTAATTATGGATTACACTCGTATTGGAAGAGATTCCAATAGTTAGGAAATTGTAAATGCCTGGTTGAAGTAGAAAGATTATTATTTGATATAATTTGAGAAATTTATACCATATCTATTAATCTATAAATAATTACAAAGGGAAGATAAGATGAAATACAATTGTGTAAAGCAACATGATAATACAGATTGTGGTGCGGCGTGTATCGCAACAATTTGTAGACAACAGGGGTATAATATAAGTATTTCTAAAATAAGAGAAATCGCAGGAACTGATAAACGTGGAACAAATGTCTATGGAATGATTCAAGCTTTAAATACTTTAGGATTTAAAGCTAAAAGTGTGAAAACCAAAGAAATAAATAATGATATATTAAGAGAAAAGATTAGTTTGCCGTGCATAGCACATGTTATAGTTAATGATAGTTTATTACATTATGTTGTAATACATAAGATTACAAAAAAACATATAATTATTGCGGACCCTGCAGAAGGGGTAATGAAGATAAGAATTGATGAGTTTATTGGAAAATCTGAAACGGGCAATAAGTATAAGTGGACAGGTGTGTGTATACTTTTTGTTAAAGATCATAAACTTGATAAAACATTTACAAAGAGTAATGTACTTTTGAGCTTTTTTAAATTGCTTATACCACAAAAAAGATTATTGTTGCACATTTTTTAGCTTCTTTTATTTATACTGTACTAGGAATATTAAGTGCCTTCTATTTTCAGGAGTTGATTGATACGGTGCTGCCAAATAGTTTGGCACAGACACTTATGACGCTATCAATTGGTGTTATTGTTCTCAATCTTTTTAGAGTTATCCTTAATGCATTTAGGTCTCAGATGCTTCTATATTTGAGCCAAAAATTAGATATAGTTTTTTTGCTTGGATACTATAGACATGTGTTGGAACTCCCAATGAATTTCTTTGGTACAAGAAGAGTAGGAGAAATAATATCAAGGTTCCAGGATGCAGGAAAAGTAAGAGATGCAATATCAGGTGCAACTCTTACAATTATGATTGACACTATAATGGCAATTGCAGGAGCGATTATTTTATATATTCAGAATGCAAAGATGTTTGGAATCTCAGTTGTTGTGGTTGGACTTTATTTTATTATTGTTATATCATTTAACAAATGGTATGAGAGACTTAATCGAAAGCAGATGGAAGCAAATGCACAACTTACTTCTTATATGGTTGAGTCCCTTAATGGTATTCAGACAGTAAAATCATATAATGCTGAGAGAAAAGCAGAATTTGAAACAGAGCGGAAGTTTGTAAGACTTTTGAGAAGTATATTTAATCTTGTTTTCGCAGAAAACATCCAGACATCTCTTAAGACGTTTGTAGAACTTGTAGGAGGAGTTATTATTCTATGGATTGGAGGTATCAGTGTTATAAACGGTGAGATGACCGTAGGTGCCCTTATTACATTTAATTCTTTATTGGTATATTTTTTAGATCCAGTAAAAAATCTTATAAACCTTCAGCCGCAGATGCAGACAGCAGTTGTAGCAGCAGACAGACTCGGAGAAATACTTGAGCTAGAAGCGGAGAAGACAGAAAAAGAAAGCAGAAAAATGTCCCCTGAGAGTCTTTCAGGAGATATAGAAATAAAGAATTTGAAATTCAGATATGGAACAAGAAGACTTGTTCTCGAGGATATTAATCTGAAAATAGAAAAAGGACAAAAGGTTGCATTTGTCGGAGAGAGTGGCTCTGGAAAGACTACGTTGTCAAAACTGTTGCTTCACATGTACACGCCTGAAGAGGGAGATATTCTTATCAATGGGAATAATATTAAAGATATTCAGATTGAAAAACTTAGGGATAGGATTGCATATCAATCATAGTGCGACAGCCCCTTTATTATTAGGAGAAGGTTCCTTTTTGAATAATCTGCCGCACAAGAATATTCAGGAGGATGGACATTTTGGAGTAGAACTTATTTTACCAATAGACAAAAACATAGGTAGCATAGAGTAGTATTGTTTCAAAGAAAAATAAAAATAGTAAATGCTCTTAAATTAGCATATGTAGGGACTACAAGTGGTTTACAGATTGCCTGTAACGAAATTAATCAATATATATTGGAAAATACCATACAGCCAATAAATGTAGGGTATAATGTAACAAAGCACATTGCTCCAATGAATATAGATAACACAGAGATAGATGTGTACGTGGAAATTAGTCCGAATATATTATAAATTAAGTTGATAAATTGTAGCTTTATCATTTGATAAACTACTTTATATAAATAAAAAGAACTCTGATTAATTTGCATAAAACCAGAGTTCAAGAAACATAAGCACTTTCGAAAAAGTACCTAGGATAAGAATATCACTTTTTCGAACAAGTGTAAATAAAATGAAAAAGGAGATTAAAAATGGAAAAAGTTTTGACAAATGAATTTTGTGAAATATCACAAGATGAAAGTACAGCAATTGATGGTAGTTCTTTAACTATTGCAATTGCATCTGCAGGCCTTGCAGGAGGTATTGCAGTTGGACTTAATAGAAAAAATAGAGACATGAGCAATGGGAGAAGTAGTAAAATGAATAGAGAACAAATGTTAAATCAATTTTACACAGATGTCTGCGATGAAGAGAAAAGATTAGCAGATAGAGTAGGAAATATAGAATTTATTACAACAACAAAATACATAGATAATATATTAAAGGACGGAGATTGTATTTTGGAAGTAGGGGCAGGTACAGGTAGATATTCGCTGTATTATGCAGAAAAAGGATATAATGTTAATGCGATAGAATATGTAGAACATAATGTCGAAATATTAAAATCTAAAATAACAAATGAGATGAATATATGTGCAGAGCAAGGCGATGCGCTTAATCTTTCAAAATTCTCAGAGGGACAATTTGATGTGACATTAGTTTTAGGACCAATGTACCATATGTTTACTATGGAAGATAAAAAGAAGGTTTTAGAACAGGCTGTACGTGTTACTAAAAAAGGTGGATATATTTTTGTCGCATATGTTTTAAATGAAGCAACAGTACTTCAATATTTATTTGAACAAAAACATATCATGGAATATTTAGATAAAATAACTCCTGATTATAAATTTAAATCAGATATCGAAGAAATCTTTGATTTGGTTAGAATAGAAGATATTGATGAAGTGAATTTCAGCCAAAATGTGACAAGAGAAAAGATAGTTGCAACAGATGGAGCGGCAACTTATATGAGTAATGTTATTGATAATTTTTCAGAAGAAGAATATAAAAAATTTATTCAATATCATTTAATAACCTGTGAAAGAATGGACTTGATAGGTGCATCAAATCATATTGTGGATATATTAAAGGTAAATTAATTTTTAAGGAGAATTGTAATGCAAACTTTTTACTATACGGTAGTCAGCATTGATGGAGACTATGCAAATTTAAAAAGAACAGATATTGAAAGTGAAAATATAAAGTTGGTAGCAAGAGCTTTACTACCAGAGGGAATAAATGAAGGCACAAATCTTAAATATGAGATGTTACAATATGAAATTATTGAGTAAAGTACTATAGGATGATGGCATATCTATATTTGAAAAAATAAATATCCTCATAAAAGTGTTGGAATTGATAAAAAGTTCCATCATAAAAGTGTTGAGAGTGATGAAAAGTTCCCTCATAAAAATGTAAAAAAATTAAAATAATCGCTCATAAAAATGTAAAATAGTGTATAATATATGATGTCAGGGTAGGATTGTGCAAGCGCATAACACGGAACAATCCGTAGTCATCATAGTTAGGGATTGCTGGAATTGGTATTATATAAGAAGGTTTTGGAGGAGCGAAATATGACTTATCTTAAAAGAAAAGCTGATTATTATTTGCAGGAATGGAAAAATAATTCAGATAGATATCCATTAATAATAAAGGGGGCAAGACAGGTAGGAAAAACCGAGACAATTAGAAGATTTGCAAAGAGTAATTACAAAAATATAATAGAAATAAATTTTATTACAGAACCAAAATACAAATCAATTATAGAAGAGGGATTTGCGGTTGAATCAATTGTAAGGTTAATAAGTAGAATAGACCCCACAAAACAATTTAAAGAGAACGAAACACTTATTTTTTTTGATGAGATTCAAGATTTTCCTGAAATAGCAACAGCGCTAAAATTTTTTAAAGAAAATGGTAAGTATGACGTTATATGTTCAGGGTCATTATTGGGAGTTCAGTATCATCGTATAGCAAGTATTAGTGTGGGATATAAAACAGATTATCAAATGTTTTCCATGGATTTTGAAGAATTTTTATGGGCAAAAGGATATTCTGATAAAGACATATCAGATATGCTATCTCATATGCTTAAAGAAAAAGCTTTTACTGAAATAGAATATCAGGTTTATTCCAATTTATTTTTGGAGTACTGCATATTAGGTGGTATGCCTAATATAGTATCGACGTATATTGAAAAAGGTACATTTGAAGGCTCATTAGCTTTGCAACGACAACTAAATAATGACTACGAAAATGATATTGTAAAATATGCTGAAGGATTGGATAAGGCTAAAATATTAAGCGTTTATCAATCAATACCTGCTCAATTGGCAAAAGAAAATAGAAAATTCCAATACTCAAAAGTATCCAAAGGTGGACGGGCAAAAGAATATATGGGATGTGTGGAATGGTTAAAAAATGCAGGACTTGTTAATGTTTGTTATTGTTTGGGATTTGCAGAGTTGCCATTAAAAGGAAATATAGATGATAGTAAATTTAAAGTTTATATGGCAGACACAGGAATTTTAATTTCAAATCTTGATGATGAGTCTCAAATAGATTTACGTGCAAATAAAAATATGGGAATTTATAAGGGCGCTTTATATGAAAATTTTGCTGCCGAAGCATTGATAAAACAAGGTTATGGATTATATTATTACAAAAAAGAAAATTCTTCTTTAGAAGAGGATTTCTTTATTCGCAGTGCAAATGAACTTATACCAATTGAAGTGAAGGCAAATAATAACAGGTCAAAATCATTAGGACAATTAATTAATAGCGAAAAATATTCAGATATTAAGCATGGAATAAAATTTACTACAGGTAATATTGGAATTAATAACAATATAATTACGTTTCCGTATTTTTGCATATTCTTATTAAAAAGATATATGGATAAGCAGGATATTTTCAAATAAATAAGTAGGGAACAGTTATAGTGAGTTTACTTATTCGTATAGATAAAAGAGTTTGATTTATTATTATTTAATAATTAAATGAGTAAATTGTGTTGTTTATATAATGAAAATAAATTTTATGAGAGTGAAAATATGAGAGGATATAATATAATAGTAGTATATAATGAAAATGCAGATAAAATATTGATGTGTAAAAGAAAAAAAGAGCCATATAAGGGATTAGCGAATTTTGTGGGTGGAAAAATAGAAAAAAACGAAAATGGACTTGACGCTGCATATAGAGAACTTGAAGAAGAAACAACCATAACAAAAGATGATATTACGCTTTTACATATGATGGATTTTACATATTATGTTGAAAACTGTTACCTTGAAGTTTATGTTGGGAAGTTAAATAAAATAATAGATGTTAAGGGCACAGAAAACAAATTGTTTTGGTCTACATTAGATAATAATTTTTTTGATGAAACACAATATGCGGGAGAGGGAAATATTGGACATATTGTTCGACATATTCAAACGCTTAAAGGCGAACTGTTGAAATGATTAATATAGTGATAAATTTCAGATGTTTTATCTGTGAATGTGTAATATATTTAGTGTATTCGACATAATAAAGATGGCAAGACGTAGTATGTGAGAGTTTGTAAAGAAAGAGTATTTTGACACATAAAGGTTTACTATTACAATTTTTAAATAAATATGGATTAAGAATAAAGGCGATACACCACGAAAGTAATGAAACTGAAAAGTCTGCATTTTCGTGGTGTATCGCTTTTTTCGTATAATTTAATACTTGAGTATTTTTATTTTAATCATTTCTTCAAGGGTGCAATGGTGGATAAATATTGTAATATTATGTAAAATAATATATAATTTACTGATGTATTGGTTAAATATTAAGGGGGAGGTCATGAAAATGATTATCTAAAATATATTTTAGTAATTCTAATAAATATATGTATCAGATTTTATTTCCAGTAAAAGAAAAGTTAAAAGTATTATTATACGAAATTTAGATTTTTAAAAGAACTGTAGCAGATAGCAAATCATGCGACATTTAAGTATTGTTTTTTAGAAATGTACTTTATGGAAACAACATTATTGCAAAGGAGACAGAATGTATAACATAAAGTTTAGGGGAATTTATGAGAATGAGAAACAACTTCAAAAAAATGAAATCTTAGATACAAGTGTTAGATTTAAAGAACCGGAAAATATAAATAAATTCATGCTTAAAGCAACTATAATTTCATTGCCGATGGTAATGGGAGTAATTGCTATAGCAGGATTTGCATTATACGACACATTAATGAAATTACAGAACCATCTTAAAATGAAACTGATTTTTTCGATGGTTGTTAGTGGGTTTATTATAATAATTAGTCTATTCACTCATGAGATTATTGATAGTTGGCAGTATATCAGTGATAACCGGAGTTGGTGATTACTATAATATATATAATACTATTTATCAGGTGCCTAGAGGTGCATCTGTTTTTAATAATGGATTACACACCTATTGGAATGTGACTGAAATTAAGAATAATTAGAGGGAGGAATTAAATGAAAACACACATAATAACAGCCATATCCTATATGATTATGGCACTAATTCCGGCAGCAGTTATTTATGCCGTCATAATACTTATATCAACTAAATTGGGAAAGAGAAAGAAAGTAAAGAAATCAAAGTGTATAGTAGAGTATTTGTGTCTGGTATACATTTGGACAATATTGGAAATAACAGGAATTATTGGAATGCAATTTAATCTACAGTGGTTTAAAGAGTCTGTAGGTTCTATAGGTTTCTATTTACCGTCAGGTAGAGGGGAATGGATGATGCTACTATTAAATATTGGATTATTTGTTCCATTGGGTGCTTTGATTCCATTTGTATTCAAATTATCTCCGTTAAAAATAATCTTAGGGATAATGTTTTTTTCAATAGCAATAGAAGTATTGCAAATGTTTTCAGGAAGATTTTTTGAAATAAATGATATATTGGCAAATACACTTGGTGGCGTAATCGGATATGGAGTTTATGCAATAGTTAATAAAAAACAGGGAAAAGCTTTCAATTGAAAGCTTTTCCCTGTTTTTAGTTTATATTTATTTGTTCTGATTATCGAGTGATGCGTTAACAAATCCAAGGAATAATGGATGAGGTCTGTTAGGTCTGCTCTTAAATTCAGGATGTGCCTGAGTAGCAATGAAAAATGGATGAGATGGAATTTCTACCATTTCAACAATTCTTCCGTCAGGAGAAATACCTGAAAGCATCATTCCGTTGTTTGTTAAGTCCTTTCGATAGTCATTGTTAACTTCATAACGATGACGATGACGTTCGTGGATTAATTCTTCTTTATATAATTTGTATGCTAAACTGTCTTTAGCTAATTTACATGGGTAAGAACCAAGCCTTAATGTTCCACCGATATTATCAACACCTTCCTGATCAGCCATAAGAGAAATTACAGGATGAGTAGTTGCTGAATTAAGTTCAACACTATGTGCATCTCTAAATCCTACAACATGTCTTGCAAATTCAACAATTGATAATTGCATACCAAGGCAAAGACCAAGGAATGGAATGTTGTTTTCACGTGCATAACGGATAGCAGAAATTTTCCCTTCAATACCACGGCTTCCAAATCCACCCGGAACAAGGATTCCTGAAACATCGCCAAATACTTCAGCAGCATTTTCATCTGTTACAGTTTCTGAGTCAACCCATTTGATATTTACACTTGCGTTAGCAGCATATCCGGCATGCTTTAATGATTCAACAACGCTGATGTAAGCATCGTGTAATGCAATATATTTTCCAACTAAAGCAACAGTAACCTCTTTTGTAGGATTCTTTGCTGATTTAACCATTGCTTTCCAATCATCTAAGTCAGGTTCAGGACAATCAAGATTTAAACTTTCGCATACAATTTCAGCCAGATGTTCTTTCTCCATTGCAAGAGGTGCTTCATAAAGCATGTCTACAGTTAAATTTTGTACAACATGGCTTGCAGGCACGTTACAGAAAAGACTGATTTTATCTTTTAAAATATCATCAATTTCAAATTCTGTACGGCATACAACGATGTCCGGCTGAATACCAAGTCTTTGTAATTCTTTAACACTCATCTGAATTGGTTTTGTCTTCATTTCCTCAGATGCAGGGAGATAAACCATTAATGCAACATGAATAAGAATGCAGTTTTCATGTCCAACATCATGCTGGAACTGTCTGATTGCTTCGATATATGGCTGTGATTCAATATCACCAACTGTTCCACCTACTTCAATGATTGCGATTTCAGTTTCTTCATTTAAACTTCTGTGAAAACGGCTTTTGATTTCATTTGTGATATGAGGAATAACCTGAACAGTTCCCCCACCAAAGTCGCCACGACGTTCTTTAGTAAGAACAGACCAGTAAACTTTACCGGTTGTTACATTTGAATTTTTTGTAAGACTTTCGTCGATAAATCTTTCATAATGACCTAAATCAAGGTCTGTTTCAGCACCGTCATCAGTTACGAAAACTTCGCCGTGCTGGATTGGATTCATAGTACCGGGATCGATATTTATATATGGATCAAATTTTTGCATTGTTACTTTGTATCCACGAGCCTTAAGAAGTCTGCCAAGGGAAGCAGCCGTAATTCCTTTTCCAAGGCCGGATACAACACCACCGGTTACAAATACGTATTTTACTGACATAATTTTCCTCCTATAATTCAATCAGAAAAAATTGATTTTATCAAATATATTTAAGTCCGAAAAATAATTAAAACAATATTTCTGAAAGTGTTTTGTTGTACCTATTTATTATATTAAAATGTTCATTTTCTAAAAAAACAAACACGATTAAAATATACTACATATAAACAAGCAATACTATAAAAATTTAAAAAAAATGAATTTTTGAA
>NZ_FR878155.1:76567-90101 GCF_000434315.1 Eubacterium sp. CAG:156
TTTTGAAAAAAAAACTTTTGATTATATAGTAAAAGACAAAAAATAAGTAATTAATATATATATTATAGCTTATAATAATAAGAAAAAGATGCCTGAGGATTAAATAAATTAGTAAAGCAATAATTATTTTTAATAAATTTAATATTTGTTAAATCTTTTTTCATAAAATAACATTAGTATGGTATGTGAGATAAAAAATATGCTATATAACTGGCATTAATTCATGCAAAATGATAAAATAACTACAATTACACAGTTGACAGGAGAATTTTAGATGGACAATAATTTTTATCAAAATAACAATCGAAATAATAATGGCAACAATAATGGTAATAATTCAGGTAATAATGGTAATGGCAACAGGCCTAACAAAAACACAATTATACCTATAGTAATCGCAATTGTTGCTGCATTTTTATTTATGTCACTTTCATCTTATATGACAAGTGCGTTAACAACAAAGGAAATAACATATAATCAGTTTATAGCTTTGTTGGAGCAGGACAAAGTTGATACGGTAGTATTTGACAAAGGAAAAATTGTATTAACTTTAAAAGGATCAGAAAACTCATTTATTCAGTATAAATATTGGACAACAGATTTAGAAGACAGAGATATTTCTTTGATTCAGGAATTAAAGACAAAATATACTGATGTTAACTTTAAGGCTCAATTTGATAGTGGGTCACAGGAAATAATTTTCTATGTAATACAACTTGTTATTATGTTTGCCGTATTCTATTTTATATTTGGCATGATGATGAAAAGAAGTGCCGGTGGCAAAAATGGAATATTTGGAGTTGGAAAGAGCAATGCCAAAGTTTACATTCAGAAAGAAACAGGTGTTACATTTAAAGATGTAGCCGGACAGGATGAGGCTAAGGAATCAGTAGTTGAATTGGTAGATTTCCTTCACAATCCCGGAAAATATGCAGAAATTGGGGCAAAACTTCCAAAAGGAGCTTTGCTTGTAGGACCTCCGGGAACCGGTAAAACTTTACTTGCAAAGGCAGTAGCAGGTGAAGCTAAAGTACCGTTCTTCTCATTATCAGGTTCAGATTTTGTTGAATTATATGTTGGTGTAGGTGCATCAAGAGTTAGAGATTTATTTAAACAGGCAGAGGAAAATGCACCATGTATTATATTTATCGATGAAATTGATTCTATTGGTAAGAGCAGAGATTCAAAATATGGTGGCGGTAATGATGAAAGAGAACAGACATTAAATGCATTGCTTGCTGAGATGGATGGATTTGATTCTTCTAAAGGTATTTTAATCTTAGCTGCAACTAACAGACCGGAAGTACTTGATCCGGCATTGTTGAGACCGGGACGTTTTGACAGACGAGTAATCGTAGATACACCTGATTTACAGGGAAGATTGGAAACATTAAAAGTACATTCTAAAGATGTTAAGATGGATGAAACAGTAAATCTTGAAGAAATTGCATTGGCAACAAGTGGAGCTGTTGGTTCAGACCTCGCAAATATGATTAATGAAGCAGCAATTAATGCAGTTAAAGCCGGTAGAAAAGCGATTTCACAGGCTGATTTATTTGAAGCTGTAGAAGTTGTAATTGCAGGTAAAGAAAAGAAGAACAAGATTCTTGGAGCAGAAGAAAAGAAGATTGTTGCTTATCATGAAGTCGGTCATGCACTTGTAACAGCAGTTGAAAAGGATGCAGAACCTGTACAGAAGATTACAATTGTACCAAGAACGATGGGTTCTTTAGGATATGTAATGACAGTACCTGAAGAAGAAAAATATTTGATGTCACAAAGCGAACTTGAAGCAAGACTGGTTATGCTTCTTGCCGGAAGAGCAGCAGAAGAAATTGTATTTGATTCAGTTACAACAGGTGCTTCAAATGATATGGAAAAGGCAACAAAGATTGCAAAATCAATGATTGCAATGTACGGTATGTCAGATAAGTTTGGACTTATGAGCCTTGAACAGGTAGAAAATCAGTATTTAGGAAGAAGTACAAGTTTAAATTGTAGTGAAAAGACAGCTTCACAAATTGAAGAAGAAATAAAGATTCTTTTGAAAGAAAAATACGAAGAAGCAAAGAGAATTCTTACAGAAAACAGAGACAAGCTCGATAAGATTGCTGAATATTTATATGAAAAAGAAACAATTACAGGAAAGCAGTTTATGGAAATTTATCATCAGTGCCAGGCTGAGGAAGCAGGACAGCAGGATGCCGGTGAAACAGTAGAACAGCAGAACGATGACAATGCAGATAGTCAGGTGACAGATGATAATCAATAATTAGTCAGATAGTCAGACAATGGATGATAATCAATAATTAGGTAATATGAATTGATGTAGATGTAATGAAATCAATTCATATACTATACAAATAAAAGTGAATTAAATTAATTAATTCATAAAATATATAATTAAAACAAAGACTATACTTTTACTGATACGCGACACTCATATAGGACAATGAAATATAAAAGTCTTATATGGGGGAGCATATCATTTTAAGTATAGTCTTTATTTCATTAAATTGAATTCATATGCAAAATGCGTGCAATGCCGTGTCCATAGTATTGAAAATCACGCCCACAAAATCACACCAAAAAAATCTGGTTAAAGCCCCAATCGATTATTTTGCCCCATAAATAGTTTTATGATAAAATGACTTTGAAGCCTACGGATTGTTTAGTGCTACGCACTCCCACAATCCTACCCAATATTCGCATATCGTGGGAATTATCCCACTTTTTTGCTCATATTGGGGCGGGTCTCAAGGTCTTTTACCCACTTATGAGTAAGCTCATGTGGGCTTAAACCATTTGATCCTGGCATTAAATTATTAATAAGCACAAGAGGTAAACATGGAGAGAAATTGGGATTTGTCAGAGATGACAGATGGAAAATTATATACAGAAAATGATTTGGCAAGGATAGGATGCAACGACTGCGAGGGATGCAGCAAGTGTTGTCACAATATGGGAGAGTCAATAGTGCTTGATCCATATGATATATACCAATTTGCAAAAGCCGGAATCACAATGGAAGAATTGATGAGCAGGGCGGTGGAATTAAATGTAGCAGACGGTGTCATTTTGCCAAACTTAAAAATGCAGGAAGACGGTGGGAAATGTTATTTTCTAGATGAAAACGGAAGATGCAGTGTGCATTCAAACAGACCTGGTATATGCAGATTGTTCCCGTTAGGCAGAATATACGATGATAATGATTTTAAATATTTTAATCAGATTTATGAATGCCCGAAGAAAAATAAAACTAAAGTTAGAATAGATAAATGGCTTGGAATAGATAATATAAATAAATACCATGAATACATTGTTATATGGCATTATTTCCTAAAAGACATACAGCATATTTTGGAAGGAATGCAGGATGAAAAGCAAATTAAAACGATAACAATGTATTTGGTAAAATTATTTTATTTAATGCCATATGAAGTTAATGATGATTTTTACGCACAGTTTACACAAAGAATAAATAAAGTGAAAGAAGTAATAGGATAGAATGTTTAATTTTCAGGAAGAATTGAAAAAAATGCCGGAGACTCCGGGAGTGTATCTTATGTATGACTCTCACGATGACGTAATTTATGTCGGAAAAGCAGTAAAGTTAAAGCGACGAGTGAGTTCATATTTCAGAAAAGATGTAAAAAAAAGGGGACCAAAGATTGAATCGATGGTTCAGAAAATAAGCAGGTTTGAATATATTCTTACAGATTCAGAATTAGAGGCGCTCATATTAGAATGCAATCTTATAAAAGAATACAGACCAAAATACAATACAATGCTTATGGATGATAAAAGTTATCCATATGTGCAGGTAACAATAAATGAAGATTATCCAAGAATTTTATTTGCAAGAAGAATGAAGAAAGACAAGAGCAAGTATTTTGGACCATTTACAAGTTCAGGAGCGGTAAAGGATACGATAGACCTGCTTCAGAAAATGTATCACATAAGAAATTGCAATAAGTCAATAGTTACGGATGATACACTGACAGCTGATGGTGAACATAAGCAGGTGCCAAAAATAAATGGAAGACCGTGCCTTTATTATCATATAGGACAGTGTGATGGGGCTTGTCAGGGCTACATTTCAAAAGCAGATTATAGAGAAAATATAAATAAGGCTATAAAGTTTCTTGAGGGAAATTATAAAGATACAATAAAAGAATTAGAAGAAAAAATGATGAAGGCATCAGAGGCTTTAGATTTTGAAAAAGCCATGGAATGCAGAGATTTGATAAATAGCATAAATCATGTTGCCGGAAATCAGAAAATTACAACGCATCAGTTTGAAGACAGGGACATTATAGGATATGCAGAGGAAGGAAATGATGCAGTAGTTCAGGTTTTCTTTGTCAGAAATGGCAAATTAATAGGAAGAGAACATTTTTACATGAATACTGTTCCGGGTGATACAGGGATGGATATCGTAACTAATTTTATCAAACAGTATTATGTGGGAACTCCGTTTATTCCAAGAGAGTTATTTGTGCCAACAGAAATTGAAGATGAAGAACTGATAAGCAAATGGCTTAGCAGAAATCAAAACTTTATGGTAAAAATTGTAAAACCGAAAAAAGGTCAGAAAGAAAAACTTGTGGAGCTTGCAAATAAAAATGCGAGAAATCTCCTAGAACAGAATAAGGAAAAATACAGAAGAGAAAAGCAAAAAACAATCGGAGCCGTAAAAGAAATTGAAGAATTGCTAAATTTAACAAATATTCATAGAATGGAAGCCTACGATATTTCTAATACTAACGGATATGAATCAGTAGGCTCGATGATAGTTTATGAAGATGGGAAGCCAAAAAGAAACAGTTATAGACGATTTAAAATTAAATGGATAAAGGGCGCTGATGATTACGGAAGTCTTGCGGAAGTTCTTACTAGAAGATTTTCCCATGGATTAGAGGAAAGAGAAAAAATGGATGAAGACGGAAGAGATTATGAACTTGGAAGTTTCAGCAAATTTCCTGATATTATTATGATGGATGGTGGAAAAGGACAGGTTAATGTTGCCCTTGAAGTGCTTGATAAACTTCATTTGAACATACCGGTATGTGGAATGGTTAAGGATGATAATCATAGGACAAGAGGGCTATATTATAACAATATAGAAATTCCGATAGACAGAAATTCGGAGGCATTCAAATTAATTACAAGAATTCAGGATGAGGCACATAGATTTGCAATTGAATTTCACAGAAGTCTTAGAAGTAAAAAACAGGTTAAATCTATTCTTGATGACATCCCGGGAGTTGGTCCGGCAAGAAGAAAGGCTCTGATGCAACATTTTAAATCGATTGACAATATAAAAGAGGCATCATTAGAAAATTTAGAGCAGGCACCTTCTATGACAAAAAATATTGCAAAAAGTGTTTATGATTTTTTTCATTAAATTAGTGTACAAAGAGTGTTTATGATGTTAAAATCTAGGAAGAATATATTACGGAAATAGTAAAAAAGGGCTTAAGAATAGGTTTATGCAACATATTCTTATGTGAAATAAAAAATAGGAGGAACATAGATATGGCAAAAGTAAAGTTTTCAAAAATAATAGAAAATTATAATCTTAAAAATTATATACCGGAAATTGATACTAATAAGATAATGATAACAATTCCGGAAGTAAACAGACCGGCTTTGCAGTTAGCAGGATTCTTTAATCATTTTGATAAAGAACGTGTACAGATTATAGGAAATGTTGAGTGGGCATATATTTCAGAAATGACTCATGAGAAACGTATTGAAATGTATAACATGTTAATGACAAGCGGAATACCTTGTTTAGTAATATGTCAGGGAATTGAGCCGGATGAAGATTTGATTGAGGTAGGACGAAAGAATGGAGTACCTGTTTTATCAACAGATATGACAACGTCAAGTTTTTATGCTGATTTGACAAGATGGCTTAATGTAGAACTTGCACCTTGTATTTCAATTCACGGAGTTTTAGTTGATGTTTATGGTGAAGGTGTTTTGATTATGGGTGAAAGCGGAATTGGTAAAAGTGAAGCTGCCCTTGAACTTATTAAAAGAGGACATCGTCTTGTAACAGATGATGTTGTAGAAATAAGAAAGGTAAGTGAAGAAACATTAATTGGAACTTCACCTGATATAACAAAACATTTTATTGAACTTCGAGGAATAGGTATTATTGATGTTAAGACTTTGTTCGGTGTTGAAAATGTTAAAGATACACAGAACATTGACATGGTAATAAAATTAGAAGAATGGAACAGAGAAAAAGAATATGACCGTTTAGGGTTAGAGGACCAGTATATTGAATTCCTTGGAAATCAGGTTGTATGTTACTCAATACCTATAAGACCGGGTAGAAACCTTGCGGTTATTGTAGAAGCAGCGGCAGTTAACCACAGACAGAAGAAGATGGGTTATAATGCAGCAAGAGAACTTTATAACAGAGTTCAGAATAACATTATGAAAAAAAGTGAAGAAGAAGATGATTAGGAGGAAAATAAAAAAATGAAGAATTATTGTTTTGGCATTGATGTGGGAGGAACAACAGTAAAGTTAGGACTTTTCAGCACAGCAGGAGAACTTTTAGACAAATGGGAAATTACTACAAGAACAGAGAACTTTGGTGAAAATATCCTCTCAGATATTTGCGAGGCAATGGAGGCTAGGTTAGCAGAAAAAGAAATAAGCCTTGATGATATCGAAGGCGTAGGAATCGGACTTCCGGGACCTATTACAAATGACGGAACAGTTCTTCAGTGTGTAAACCTCGGATGGGGAACATTTAATGTAGAAGAAAAGTTATCTGAAATGTTCAGAGGAATAAAGGTTAAGGCAGGAAATGACGCTAATGTTGCAGCTTTAGGAGAAGCATGGCAGGGTGGCGGAAAAGATTATGATGATATCGTAATGATTACACTTGGAACAGGTGTAGGCGGTGGAGTTATAATTAATGGAAAGATTCTCACAGGCTACAATGGTGGAGCAGGTGAAATTGGTCATATGCATGTAGATGATAATGAAACAGACAGCTGTAATTGTGGAAGAAAAGGATGCCTTGAACAGTTTACATCAGCAACAGGTGTTGTAAGACTTGCAAAACGCTTAATGAATAATACAGATAAAGAAACAAAGATGAGAGAATTTGGAGAAAACATCACAGCTAAAGATGTATTTGACCTTGCAAAAGAAGGAGATGCAGGAGCAAATGAAGTTGTTGAAACAATGGGTACATATCTTGGAACAGCAATGTCACATATCGCAGTAGTTGTAAATCCTCAGGCATTTATCATAGGTGGAGGTGTTAGTAAGGCAGGACAGTTCCTTATTGATGCTATTAAAGATAAATACCGTGAAACATGTTTTGCAGCATGTGGTGACGCAGCAGTACATCTTGCAACATTAGGAAATGACGCAGGAATGTATGGTGCAGCAGCAATGATATGTAAATAAATATCAGTTTTTATAAAGTAGATTTGTAGCAAATGTTAATCATAAATGTATTTTTTTGTGAATTTAACATATTTGCCTTTAAATCTAATATAGAAACATAATCAAAATAGTTGAATGGAGATTTTTTCAATGAATAAAAGTCTGGAAAACAGATTAAAATTAATTGCCGGTGATAGTAATGTGCGATGTGATGAACCGATGAGTTCACACTGTACATTTAGAGCCGGAGGAACTGCAAAATACTATGTAATCCCTGATGAATATAAAAAAGTCAGGGATGTTCTGCGTTTATGTGTAGAAGAAAATATTCCATATTATGTCATTGGAAATGGAAGTAATTTATTAGTACAGGATGATGGATTTGATGGTGTGATAATTGAAATTGATTCTGCATTAGCGAAAATAGAAATAAATGGAAATGAGATAGTTGCAAAGGCAGGAGCCAAATTATCTAAAATTGCAGTAAAGGCATTAAACGAAAGCCTGACAGGATTTGAATTTGCCCATGGAATTCCGGGAAACTTAGGTGGAGCGGTAACGATGAATGCCGGTGCATATGGTGGGGAAATGAAGGATGTTCTTAAGTGGGTTAAGGTACTTGATAATAATGGAGAAATGAAAACTCTTAAAGCAGAAGAACTAGAGTTAGGGTATAGAACAAGTATTATTGTAAAAGAAAAAATGATAGTACTTGAAGCATGCATTGAGTTGCACGAAGGCAACAGAGATGAAATAGAAATGCATATGAAAGAATTAATGGCTAAAAGAAAAGAAAAACAGCCTTTAGAATACCCAAGTGCCGGTAGTACATTTAAAAGACCGGAAGGATATTTTGCAGGCAAATTAATTCAGGATGCAGGATTAAAGGGCTACCGTGTAGGTGGTGCAATGGTATCTGAAAAACACAGTGGATTTGTAATTAATTATGATAATGCAACAGCAACAGATATCATTAATTTGATGAAAGATGTGAGAAAAAAAGTATACGAAGAATTTCAGGTGACTCTGGAACCGGAGGTTAAAATATTACCGGCTGTTAAATGGTAATAAAATGAAAGGACAATTATGAGATTTGTTATAGTTACAGGAATGTCAGGCTCAGGTAAGATAACAGCACTTAAAATCTTAGAAGACAGCGGCTATTATTGTGCAGATAATCTTCCTATAGAACTCATAGGAACGTTTGCTGATTTAGTTTATAGTCAGACGAGTGAAGTTAACAGAGTAGCCATAGGTGTGGACATTCGTAGTGGACAAAATTTGGGCAAAATAAATAAAGTTCTTGAGCAAATGAAAAATAAAGGTCAGGAATATGAAATTTTATTTTTAGACTGTAGTAAAGAAATGCTCATCAAGCGATTTAAAGAAACAAGAAGAGCTCATCCTATGGGTGAGAATAAAAGTGTTGCCCACGGCATAAAAGTTGAGCAGGAAAGGCTTGCTTTCTTGCGTGAGCAGGCGGATTACATCATAGATACAAGTAATCTGCTTGTAAGAGATTTGCGCGTAGAATTGGAAAAAATATTTGTTCAGAGTAAAGGGTACAAGAATCTGTTCATATCGGTATTGTCATTTGGTTTTAAACATGGAATACCGACAGATTGTGACTTAGTATTTGATGTAAGATTTTTGCCAAATCCATATTATGAACCGGAGCTTAAGCATAAAACAGGGCTCGACAGAGAGGTACAGGAATTTGTTTTAAATGCAGATGTAACTCAGGTATTTCTGGAAAAATTAATTGATATGGTAAGATTCCTTATTCCAAATTATATCGCAGAAGGAAAAAATCAGCTTGTAATTGGAATTGGATGTACAGGAGGACACCATCGTTCAGTAACAGTTGCAGGAGAGCTATATGCTGCACTTGATGTTGAAGACGCCCAATATGGAATAAAGATATCACACAGAGATATTAACAGATAGTTGTTTTAAAAACAAAAATAAAATAGCTGTTAAAAGACGGAGATATTTTAATGACAACATAATTAATAGATGTTAGCAGACAAGAACTTTTTAGTAGGAGTAAAAATGTCATTTTCAAGTGAAGTAAAAGAAGAATTATCGAGGCAAATGAGTAATGCACAGCATTGTAGAATTGCTGAAATTGCCGCAATTACAAGTATGTGTGGAAATGTAATTATTTCCTGGGATAACAAATATTCTATCAAGATGAGAACTGAAACATTGGCTGTTGCAAGGAAGTATGCAAATTTAATAAAAAAATCATTTAGAATAAAACCTGAAATTTCCATAAGGACAAGTGCATATTCTAATAAGTCAAGAACATATACTGTTAATATAAAGAATCATGAGGAAAGCCTTAAAATACTTCAGGCAACAAAATTAGTCAATAATGATGGTGATATTGAGGAAATATTGTCAGTACAAAATAATATAGTAATAATGAAGAATTGCTGTAAAAGGGCATTCCTTAGGGGAGCATTTATGGCAACAGGATCAATTAATGACCCTAACAAATCGTATCATTTTGAGATAGCATGCAATAATGAACTTAAGGCTAAACAGATACTGGATATACTGAATATTTTTAATATTGAGGGAAAAACGGTTGCAAGAAAGGGTAATTGTGTGGTATATATCAAAGAAGGCGAAGGCATAGTGGATGTTTTAAATGTTATGGAAGCACACGTTGCTCTTATGAAAATGGAGAATGTAAGGATTCTTAAAGGTATGAGCAACTATTATAACAGACAAGTTAATTGTGAAGCAGCCAATATTAAAAAAACAGTTAATACGGCATGCAGACAGATTGATGATATCCAATACATAATAGATAAAGCAGGCATAGATTATTTGCCGGGTAAACTTCAAGATATTGCCATGGTGAGACTGGAAAATCCGGACTCTTCATTGCAGGAACTTGGTGGATTGCTTGAGCCACCACTTGGAAAATCAGGAGTAAACCACAGATTACGCAAAATAAGCGAAATCGCAGACGATTTAAGAGGTAATACCCAGGGAGGATTAGATCAATGACGACAAAGGACATAACAATAGGAATTCAGACAGGATTGGAAGCAAGACCGGTAGCGGTATGTGTACAGGTGGCAAGTCAGTTTCAGAGCAAGATTTATGTAGAACATGGAAATGTTAAGGTAAATGCAAAGAGCATCATGGGAATGATGACATTAGGACTTGCATCAGGTGAAACAGTTACTGTAACAGCTGACGGTGAGGATGAAGTTCAGGCTATTGACAAAATCGAAGAATATCTTAGCAATAATGCAGAGTAAGATATATTAATATTAGAAAGATAAATATAAATATATATATAATTATTGGTAATAGGATAAATAAAAAGATGCTGTTGTGTTAAACGCGACAGCATCTTTTTATTGTAAAAATTTCCACACATTGGGTAAAGCATATAGGTAGCACGATGAATTAATGTAGCATTGATGTAAATGATGAGGCATATAGAATTTTCTCAATTAATCCCATTATTACACAATAATTTCAAACAAAATATCAGTTCCTTCGTTCCAAAGAGAAACACTGCCATTGTACTGATTTAAAACGATATCCCTAAGATTATATAAACCCAAGCCGGAGTTTGTATTGGTAGATTTAGTTGTATATCCTTTAGTAAAGAAATTTGTTCTATCATCAGGAGTTAAAACATATCCCGGATTTCTAGTTGAAAAAATAATTTTTCTGTTAGCAGAATTAATTGTAATATGTACAGTTCCATCTTTAGGAGTGGCTTCTATAGCATTGTCTATTAGAATGCCAAAAAGTTCAACTAAGGTGTATTCAGGAACTTTGGATTCTAAATTATAAGAAAGGACATTATACTCCAGAACTATTCCATGTTCGGAAGCTGTCAATTTTTTATGATAAAGAAATCCTGCTACAAGATGCAAGTTGAGTTTCAGCAGATAATCAGGTTCAGTGGAATCTAAGCTGATATTAATATATTTTGTCATCTCAGAAACTAAAGAATCATAATCATTACAAGTATGAAGAAGAGAAATAATAGATTGAATTTCATTTGTATGATTATGTTGCTTAATTCTAACGTTTTGGATAAGAGATTCAAGAACAGGAAGATACTGCTCATAAGCATTAAGTTGTGCTGATTGTACACGAAGTCGTTTTAATTGATTTATCAATACAATATTTATTGATACTAAAGTAAAAAATGAAATTAGTATAAATAAAATAATTTCAGCAAAATTTGAACGATTTAATTTGAAATAAAGCGCAAATAAAAAACTTAACCCAAAAACATTTGTTATTATAAATGTAATTAGTTTGCCACCTTCAAATAAGTAAAAATATATTTTCCTTAGGTTAAAAAAGTGATTGATAATAATTGCACATATTAAGGTATAAATTGCTCCTAAAAGAGAAAATAAATCTGAATTAACAAAATCTCCAAACAAAGGAACAAATGCTACTAAAACAATTTGCAGAAGAAAACCTATAATATATGCTAATATATAACAAAACATTGAGGAAAGGACTCCTGAAGCCGTTAATATCATAATTGAAAAAATGCCAAGTATTATATTTATACATGAAGATAATGACTCTGCCTGCCATGACAAAGGTAAAAATATAAAAGCAAATTTAAAAATACATATTGGAGCTAATGAAATAACTAATTTCGATAATTTAAATTTCTTTGATAAAAATCCTGCACTTAAGACAAGAAAAAATAGTGTTTCTATAATTGTTGAAAAATAATCTATAAAATTTATATTCATATATTAATCCATCTTTCTTAATAGAGTTTCTTTGTATTTTCGACCAATAGGAATAGAAAATACTTTATCATTAAATTGAAGAGTTACAGTATATGTTGTTTTATCTAAATTAGTAATAAACTTAGGATTTATTGCATAACTTTTGTGACACTGAATTAATATGTCAGACTCTTTGATAAGTTGTGATAATGAATAATTCATGCATAAAAATGAATTCGTGGTTGTAAAAATTTCAAGGGTATGTCTGTTGGTGTTAACATAAATAATATCATTATCATTTATATAAGAGTTAATTCCAAATGAATCCTTTATTGAAAAACGTTTTTCCAGATTATTGTAATTTAAAATCTTATTAAGCATATGCTGTATATCTGCTTTCTCATACGGTTTTATCAAATAATAAATACAATGAAGTTCATTTATAATAGAAAAAATATGATTTGGGTAACTTGTTTCAAAAACCATAGGCGTATTCTTATATTTAGGAATATTCTTTAATTCAATGCCAAGATTAAATCCATTTTCAGTTAAATTGTCTTTATTTAATTCATAGTCAAGGATAAATAAATCGATATCTTGATTCATCGCAATGTCAATTGCCTTCTTATAAGAATCGGCATTATAAACCGACCATTTAGGGTATAATTCTGATATTACATTTATAAGAAAATCTGTAATTATAGAATTATCTTCTACAATTAATATTTTATACATAATTAAATTACCTCCAATACAATGACAAATTTTACAAGATGACGTTTGTCATAATTAAAGTATATAGATTGAAAACATTATGGTCAATTAAAATAAATGTAGTTTGTGTACTGTTAATTGTCGTTGGGGAAAGAGTACGAAGAAAGAATTGAAGCAATATCCTTAATATTGTAAAATAAATATAAGAAACATAGGGTCGGTTTTAGTTAAGGATAGGGTGTTATGAACGTTAAAAAAATCATTATTTATGCAATGTTTACAGTTATAATTTTAATAACCAGTGGACGTTCAAAGGATAATATAGAATATACAAAAAGTGATAAGAAGGAAGAAAAAGGCATTGAAATTAATGAGAAAAATTTTCCGAGTGAATATGTAAGAGAATTAGTCAGTCAATCATTTGATTCTAATAATGACAATCAATTGACTCAGAATGAAATTGATGCAGTAACAGAATTAAGGATAGATCCTGATGATACATATACATACATGGATGGATTGGATAATAGTAATTACAAATATTCTGTTATTGACTGTAGAGGATTGGAAATATTTAAAAATGTAGAGAAAATAAGAATCTGTGTGGAAATTGTTGAACATAATGATGAAATAATAGAAGAATATGGCTTGTTAAATTTTGAAAAATT
>NZ_FR878156.1:0-1716 GCF_000434315.1 Eubacterium sp. CAG:156
ACTATTAATAAGTGAAAAATCATACTATCACACCTTTCTTATTTTTCACATGGAATTTTAAATGAAATAGCTGTCTTTACCATAGAAGTACTTTCAATGTGTAAGGCACATTCAGGACCATACATTAATATTAATCTTCGATTTAAATTTCTAAGCCCAACATGTGTATGTCCTTTAGATGTACCTGATTCTTCAGAGGAAGGTGCATGGTTATTAAAATCAGGGATTTCATTAAATCCAATACCATTATCTTCAATTGAAATATGAAGATATTCATATTTTTCGTATAAGTAAATGTTTAGTTCACCTGAACTTTCTTTTGGTTCAAGACCATGAACATAAGCATTTTCAACAAGTGTCTGTATACAAAATACAGGAACTTTATATGAATCAAGACCTGCATCAATATGAAAGTTGATGCTTATTCGGTCTTCGAATCTAATTCTTTGTAAATAACTGTAAAATTTGACATATTTTAATTCTTCTGAAAGAGGTATTGTAAAGTCATTTTTAGATTGTACAGTTGCTTTTAACAATTCTCCAAGAGCAATTGTCATGTCATAAATTTCATTGTTATCAGACATCTCAGCTTTCCATGCAATAGCATTAAGTACATTAAAGAGAAAGTGGGGATTAATCTGAGATTGCAATGCTCGTATTTCAGAATCCTTTAACAATAACTTTTGTTCCGTAATATCTTCATGGAATGAATGAATCTCGTCCAACATATTGTTAACTGATAATTGGAGAGAATAAAATTCTTTGTATTTTTCAAGTCCGTTTATATTTCCGGAATAATCTCCCTGAGCAATTCTATTTACATAATTAATCATTAAGGAAATAGGCTGGGTGATTAGTCTGCTTATTCCAAATGCAAATATTAAAACAATAATTATAATTGATATGATTGTAATAATATATGGCAAAAGAATATTGTAAATCTGATGTTCTATTTGGCTGACAGGTGCAAGTACAGCAGCATTGATGTTAATAGCCTCCATTTCATTTGATAAAACAAAGTAATCATCAGAATCAAATTTGACAGAGGATATTTTTAATGTATCAATTGCATTAATCTGGTTATGTATTGCTGATAATTTAGTTGACTCAGCATTATATTTAAAACCCGACATAACTTCTAAATCATCGTTGTATATAAATATGCGCCAGTCATCGGAAACATATTGACTAAGGGAGGTCATCCATTCATTAATATTAATTGAAATAAGAATATCACCAATCTGCTGACCATTATTTGAACTGTATATTGTCTTTATAAAATAAATGCAGTTTGAATCATTAAATGTTCCAAATGAAAGTGAAGGAGAAGGAGATGCAAGAGAATTGTAAATCCTTCTATTCGTAATTAATGAATCGCTTGTTTCATTTTTCGAAACATGAATCTGCTTTCCGCGTTTGTTATAAATATAAACTGATTCAAGATAATTTTTTTCCCATAAATTATTCATGATAAGGGAAGAAGTTATCTGCTTTGCAGTAGTAACAGAATTAGTTGAGTCAGCATAATTGCTCTCTAACCAATTATATACGCTGGTGTTTGAAATTAATATACGATATATTGAATCTATAGTATCTATATTAGTTGATATAGCGCTGATTGTAGAGCGGCTTTCCTGTAAAATCTGTTCTTTAAAACTTTTTTGAAGTTCATTAATAGTCTTATAGCAGAATAATACACTACTAATAACTAAAGCA